>DASYIM010000252.1:0-2827 GCA_035997625.1 Gemmatimonadaceae bacterium | reverse complement strand
TATGAAGTCGAGGAAGCGGCGCGCGCCATTCCAGCGGCGGGGTTGCCTAGCGAGTTCGCGGAGGTTCTGCGTTCTGGCGGTTCGACCGTAGCTGCCTAGACACCGCCTCGGCAGCCCCGAAAACCCTGAGGAGATTTTCTCCCGCCAGCTTCCTGAGATCCGCGTCCGACCAGCCGCGGCGCGCCAGCTCCGCGAACAGCGCCGGATACTTCGAGACATCTTCGAGCCCCCGCACTACTTCAGTGATGCCATCGAAGTCACCCCCGATTCCGACGTGATCGACACCGGCGACTTTTCGGACATAGTCGATCTGATCGGCGACCTGTGACAGCGTGGCGCGTGGTTCCGGGTGCGCGGTACGCCACTGCTTGATCTCGCGCGTGATCGCCGCGGTGTCCTTTCCGTACTTCGCCTGCAGGTCGGTAATTATCGGGCGGGTCGATTCGTCGTAGCGGAGCACTTCGGGGGAAACGAAGCCGGTGACGAACGGCACCATCACGATACCGCCGTTGGTGGTGACGCGTCTCAGAATCGAGTCGGGTACGTTTCTCGGCACATCGACCAGCGCCCTGGCGCCGGAATGCGAGAATATCACCGGCGCCCGAGTCGCATTCAGCGCATCGCTCATCGTCGCGGGCGATACGTGCGAAAGATCCACCAGCATGCCGAGCCGGTTCATCTCGCGCACCACGCTGTCACCGAAGGGCGTAAGACCGTCGTGCTTCGCTGAATCGAGAGCCGCGTCGGCCCAATCCAGAGTCACATTGTGGGTCAGCGTCATGTACCGAACGCCAAGGTCGTAGTAAGCGCGCAGGGCGCCGAGCGAGTTCTCGATCGCGTGGCCGCCCTCGAGCCCGAGCAGGGATGCGAGCTTCCCTGCCTTGAATTCACGACGAATGTCGTTGGCGCTCAGTGCGAGCGCGAGTCTGTCGGGATACCTGGCGATGATTCTGCGCGCGATGTCGATTTGCTCCAGCTGCACTCTGGCATAGCCGGAGTCGCGCCACTCCCCCGGAGTATAGACCGACCAGAATTGTGCTCCAACCATCCCCGCCTTCAATCGATCGAAGTCGGTGTGACCGGGGGTATGTTTGCGCAGGTCGTAGGCATCGACGTTCCCGCGCGCGATCGAGTCTTCGCGGATCCGCCACGGGAGGTCGTTGTGGCCATCGATGAGCGGCGTTTCGCTAAGAATATGTTTCGCGCGGGCGAGATATTTATCTGCCGGAGCCGACGATCCATTCTGGGCGACGAGCGACGCGAGAGGAAAAAGGCTGATGAAGGCCGATGCGAGCGGCAGCATTCCGCGAGTGCGCCGCGCAAATGAACGCAAGTTTGAAAACATGTGGCGGGCTGGGTGGGCGTGCGGTTGTAACGCTTGAGGAATCAGGGAACTAGGGTTGGTCCAGGTGGCGTATCGAGCAGCTCCACGGCTTCGATGCTGTCGGCCTCACGAACAACCAGGCGAATCGGATGGAGCCACTGCAGCCACGGCATCATCCCGCCGGCGTCATCACGAATCAGGTTCGAGTCTATCCCGTTCGCGTCGAGAACGGCCTGGGCAACGTGTGCATCGACTTCGTTGGCAAAGGTCCGGATAACCGTGTTGAGCTCGGGTAGGATTCTCTCCATCTTGATCCCTATGGAGCGGGGAAGCTGAATCGGTGACGCGTCAAGTGCGTCCCTCATGGTAGAATCTACTCTCGTGGCTGGCACGCTGTCTGCCCGACTTACCATGATGAACCAACAGCGGACCTTTATCATGAAAGTGTTTTTCAGGTCGTCGGTAATGTTATTCGTCGCCTTTGCCGTGATCGCCGGCTGTCGAAAGGGGACAGCGGCCAGGACAGATACGGCGACCGCGACCGCGCAGGATACGATGCTGATGCGTGATCTGGCGGAGGCAAACAGGAATACAGCCGCGGCCGGCACCGTCGACAACAGCCTCAACACGGTCCGGACTGGTCCGGACAGCACGTCTGTAACACCTCAGAATCGGCCCGCGGACCGGACAACGATGCCATCGGGAGCTGTGGTCCCGCCATCGGGGCCAAGATTGACGCCGCCGCTAAGGGCCAACGATGCGTCGGGCGGAACTGTGCTCCCGCTCACACGTTCCCCTGCCTCCGGCGCTTCGACCCGGGCATCGCGCGATCCGTGTGACTCGCCGAGCCTCACCGATCAGCGTTACTGCCTGAACCGCTCCATCGTGGCGAATGACGCGGACTTGAATCGGACGTATCAGGAACTGATCGATCAGGCGCGGAAGTCGGGCGGCTCGGATCTCGAGGAGAGATTCCGCCAATCGCAACGCGAGTGGATCAATCAGCGGGATTCAGATTGCACCAGCCAAACGCAAAGTGAGGACGGCAAGCTCTGGGCACGCGCACGAGCGCGTTGCCTGGCCAACGCTTCTTCGAGACGGACCGCGGAGCTCAATCGGAATCTCAGTAGTCTCCGCGGTCAGTAAAAGCATCTGCTTCGATTGATAGCAGGCTCAGCGAACGTTGGCGCCGAGCCGCGTGCCTGCGCTCGCCAGCGCCCGTCCCTGCAGTAAAGCATCGATCTCCGACGCCGCGACGGGACGTGGCCCAATCCAGCCGTTGCCATAAGATCTCGTGGGAACCGAGACGCCTGCCACTTGACCAGATGCGCCGATTTCGACTACCGCCGTCGCATCGACGATTCCCTGGGTTCCACTATTGATGACGAGCACCCACCTTCCGGCAGCCGGACGCTGCCACAGCACGACGTACATGCCGGCTTGCGATCCCGGGCGGATGTCCAGCTTCATGCTTTCGCGTTTGCCGTTGACGACACCTTCAGC
>DASYIM010000251.1:0-5162 GCA_035997625.1 Gemmatimonadaceae bacterium | reverse complement strand
ACCTGGTGATAGAGCTCGAGCGTCCGCGCCTGAACGGCGAGCGCGCGGGAAGTGGTGCCGGGCTCGGAGGCCTTGTCGATGATTCGCACTTTGACGCCGAGTCGCGTCAGCCAGAGTGCGAGCACGAGCCCGGTGGGCCCGGCCCCGGCGATCAGGACAGGAGTGTCAGGCATTACAGTGATGGTCAGCGACTCGGGGTATCTGGAGCGCTTACGTGAACGGAAGCGTAAGATAACGTGTCTATCAGGTCATCTACCAAAGGACGAGAGATGATGCCGGGAACCGCATGGGTTGTTCTGACACTAACAGCTGCACTATCGAGCCCAGCCACTGCTCAGAGCGCCCCTCTTTTTATTCGGCATGTAGCAGTTGTCGACGTAATCGGCGGACAACTGCTACCCGACATGACGGTCGAGATCCGGGGAAGAACCATAACGGCGATGAGCAGCGATGGCCGTCTTCGAATCCCACGCGGCGCCACGCTGATCGACGGTCATGGCAGGTATCTCATTCCTGGTCTGTGGGACATGCATGTCCATCTCAGCTTCCCGACCGGAGCCGCGCAGATTTTTCTTCCCATCATGGTTGCCAATGGAGTGCTCGGTGCGCGCGACATGCACAGCTTCCTGTCGCCCATCGTCGGTCTCAAGCGCGCCGTCGCCACTGGCGCGCAGATTGGACCTCGGCTCTTCATCGCCGGAACGGCGGTCGACGGCCCCAATTCATATCTGCCGGGGGCGCGCATCGTACACACGCCGGACGAGGCAAGAGTCGCGGTGCGCGAGCTCAAAGCCGCAGGCGTCGACTTCATCAAAGTCTATTCGTCGCTGCCAAGGGATTTGTATCTCGCGGTGGCCAGCGAAGCGAAGAGCGAAGGAATCCCGTTCGTTGGTCACGTGCCTTATCCCGTCACGGCCGCCGAGGCGTCCGACGCGGGTCAGCGAAGCCTCGAGCACCTGACCGAGGTCGATGTCGGCACATCGAGCGATGAAGCCAGCATCAAGGCGGAGGAACTCGAGGCGATGGCTCAGAAGCACGGCTACATACCAGATCCCAGTCGACTCAAATCAACGTTCGACTCCGCCAAGGCTGCGGCGCTGTTCCAGCGGTTCCGACGGAACGATACGTGGCAGGTGCCGACTCTCGCCGTGCTCTATCAGGAGCGAGAGATCGCCGACAGCACTCTTCAGCGGAATGACTCTCTCCTTGTCTACATCCCGAAGCTGCTTCGCGATTACTGGCGTTCATTGCCGATTGATATTGCAGCCAAGATGCTTGCGCTCTACTCGTTTCACGCCGATCTGGTCGGCCCGCTCAATCGCGCCGGAGTCGCAATGTTGGCCGGCAGCGACAGTCCCAATCCTTTCGTCTACCCAGGCTTCGGTCTTCACGACGAGCTGGCTCTGCTCGTGCGTGCCGGCCTCACGCCGGCGGAAGCACTGCGCACGGCGACGATCAATCCGGCACGGTTTCTTGGCGTCACCGATTCACTCGGCACCGTGAGTCCCGGCAAAGTCGCCGATCTCGTCTTGCTCGATGCGAACCCTCTCACCGACATCGGCAACACGAAACGGATTCGCGCCGTGATTCAGGGCGGACGCTTGTTGAACCGGAGAGCGCTCGATGCGATGCTTGCTCACGCCAAATTACTCGCGACGCATTGACACGCGCGCGAGGCGCTGGCCAATAGCAACGTTCATCGGAGCCTTGGATCAAGGCTCCGATGAGAGTGCGCTCCGTGCTACCGGTCGTCGTTCTCGTCCTCCTCCTCGAACGACTTGCCTCCGACATTCTCGAACTTCCAGACCTCGCCGGCGAGCGTGACGACGTACGCGGTGTTGCCGATGAACTTCAGCGACGTCGGCCGGTCCAGCCCATCCTTGATCGTGGTGAAGGTGCCGTCCCTGTTGACCCGCAGGAACTTGCCGGTGTTCGGCACCGCCGGCGTGGCGGGAGGGCCGCCGCTCCCGATCCCCTGTGAGAGTGCAAACAGCGCGCGTCCGCGGCCGAACTCCACGTCGACCATCAGCGGCTCGCCACGCGCGATCTCCGTTGCGGTTGGCGACCTCGAACTGAACGTGAGTACCTTGCCGTCCGCCGCCGCGTGCGGGATCGGACCGGTCTCGGTCATGTAGATCGCGTTGTCCCTCACGGTCAACCCGGTCGGCACGACGTTGCCCACTTGCAGCAGCGTGCTGATTTCGCCATCGCGGGTGACCCGCAGCACCCGATTATGGTGCCCGTCGCTAACCAGGAACCCGCCACGGAATGGTTCCAACGCGAACTGGACCCCGGTCTTGAGGGCAATGGGGAAAATGGGCGGCGGCAGATTGGCAGCGGAGTACTTGCCGATGTCCGTGACGAGCGTGAGGCTGGTGGGTCCGTCCACGCGGTATATGCCGACGCTGGTCGCTTCGCCCGGCAGTGGGGAAACGAAGTTCGCGCCGACGATGGTGACCAGCGCGTATGCGGTCCTCTTAACGAAAGCGACGTCGACCACACCGCCGGCACCGAGGGGCGAGAGGGGAAAACCACTGGCAAACGTCGTGACAGTCCCATTCTTCGGGTCGACCCGCGAGATTCTGCCGACCGCGGATTCGGTGACGTAGAGCGCGCCGTCAGGACCGACGGCGCTACCACGGCCGCGCTGTAAACCGGTTACGAACGGCGCAGTGGGCGTTGACGCGTGCCCGATACGATCAGCGCTTGCGCCGGTCGCCGAAAGAGTTGTGCTGGACGGACCCGTAGTCCGGTCCGAGCAGGCGAGTAGCGCCGCCAGCCCGATGGCTACGCTGACAAGGGTGAAGCGACGCGACATGCGCGCCGCAACTTCAGGAAAGATCGTGGAGCGGCTGTTCATCAGAGCCTCCGAGAGGGGCAACCTCTTCTGTGGGAACAAGGTGAGTTACTGGCTTCACCCTGCTGAAACGGAATCGCCACGCGGAACGGCTCATAGTTGCCAACAGCTGTTACCTCACGGTGTACTGGTAGCAATTACTTATTAAAACAACCTTGTTTGGATCAGGCGTTTGATCTGCTCCGGCCTGAACGATCCGGAAATAGATATCGAACGTCGACCCAGCGGGGTTGGGCACAATGCGGAACAGATCTGCTCGGCCGGTGCCCTTACGGTTGGTCGTAATCGATTGTGGTGGAAGGGCTGTGCCCAATCCCAGCGTCAGCCAGGATGTGCTGGTGCAGATGCCGTTCAGGTCCGTATCGACTGCCCTCTGGAGGAAATACTGGGTGTTCGGAGCGAGGTGTCGCACCCTGACGCCGAGATCTATCCTCTGAACATTGTCTTTGCCGGATTGCCGGAACTTCACGTGACCGAAACCGTCGCCTCCAACGAGGCATCCCGCTACATCGCCAGAACATGGTCGCAGAAAGACTTCGAGATTGTAGTTCGGTTTGTTACCCGTTGAATGATTTGCGGCAATACTGGTATTCGGCGAGACGACGTGCGGTGCCGTCGACGATTCCTGACACCCCGTTGTGGCAACCGCGAGCGAGACGACAAGTGCAGCTGTCCGGTAAGACATACGCCACCTCCAGTTGGTCTTTCGTTCACCCGGCTGAAACGGAATCGGCGGTCGAAACGGCTCATTTTGCTTGCTGGGCGTGCACAGAACCCTTATGGTAAACACCCATTCCGAACCCGGAGGTAGGGATGGCACCTGCGTCGTCTGAGGTTACAGGTCTTTTGCGGTTATGGAGCGCAGGCGACGAAAGCGCGCGCGATCGGCTCATTCCCCTCGTGTACGATCGGCTGCGCGCACTGGCCCACCGGCGTTTGGGCTTTGCTCCCGTCGATAACTCCCTCAACACAACGGAGCTGGTCCACGAGGCGTACATTCGGCTCGTCGGCGCCCCACGCATCGACCTCCCGGACCGGGCCCATTTTCTGGCGTTGGCCTCCCAGATCATGCGCAACCTGCTCGTCGACCGGGCTCGCACGCATCTCAGTGCAAAGCGCGGCGGCGGCATGAGACAGTTGGACCTCGACGCGTTTCAATGGGTCTCCGACGACAATCTCGAGACTGTCGCCGACCTGGATGAAGCGCTGAAGCGTCTCGACACGTTGAGTACCCGCCAGGCCCAGCTGCTTCAACACCGCTACTTTGGCGGCTTGACCCTCGAGGAGAGCGCCGCGGCAATGGGAGTGTCGCTCGCTACAGCCAAACGGGAGCTGCGCTCCGCTCGGGCGTGGCTCGCGCTCGAGCTGAAGGGTGAGCCTCTCGCATGAACGCCGAACGCTGGGAAGAAGTCCAGGTCAGCTTCGACCAGCTCGTCGAGTTGGACGTGCCTCACCGCACCGCACAACTCGCGAGGTTGGCGAGCAGCGACCCCGAACTGCATCGAGCGCTCGAGTCGTTGTTGGAGGCCGACGGCGCGGCCAGCGCGCAACTCGCACCGATCGATGCCGCTTTCCTGGCGGAGGGTGATCGCCAGCCGGATCCCCTCGGTCTCACCGGGCGCACCATCTCTCACTTCGAGCTCCGTGACGCGCTCGGCGCCGGAGGCATGGGGGTCGTCTATCGCGCCGACGACACGCGACTGGGCCGCGTGGTGGCGCTGAAGTTTCTCTTGCCCCACTACAACCTCGACGCCGCCGCTAAGGCGCGGTTCATCCGTGAAGCTCACGCGGCTGCTGCACTCGACCACCCAAATCTTTGTACCATCCACGAGGTCGGGACGAGCGACGAAGGCTGGCTCTTTCTCGCCATGGCGCTGTACAAGGGAGAAACTCTCCGCGCACGCCTGACTCGTGACGGTCCCGTTCTCGTGCACGAGTCTCTGGAGATCGTGCGACAGATCGCCGAGGGGCTGCACGCTGCACACGCCGCCGGCATCGTGCACCGCGATTTGAAGCCGGGCAACGTCATGCTGCTGCCTGACGGAACCGTACGGATCCTCGATTTTGGATTGGCCAAGGCGCGCGATCAGAGTCGCAGTGAAGCCGGCATTCGCTTCGGAACGGTGTCCTATATGGCGCCGGAACAAGTCCGAGGTGTGAACGTGGATGCGCGTGCCGACCTGTGGGCGCTCGGTGTAGTGCTCTATGAGATGGTCACAGGACGAAAGCCATTCGGTGGTGATGAGGAAGTCGCGATTGCGCACGCGATTCTTCACGATGAGCCCGAATTGATGTCGACGCATCG
>DASYIM010000250.1:0-9800 GCA_035997625.1 Gemmatimonadaceae bacterium | reverse complement strand
ATGACCCGGTCCGGCGTTTCCACTCGGTAACCGAACGCATGTGGCCAGGGTGGATGCGGCACCTCGAACGCCTTGACGACGACGTTGGAATCACGATAGACGATGCCGGCCGCGACATCGGCGCCCCGCACCCGCCATGACGTTGAATCTCCGCGGTTCTGCGCTCGAACGGCGCGATCATCAGCCCACGCGGCGTTGATGTGCGCCGTCATCGCGGCAATCCCCGGCGGTCCATAAACCGCGAGCGGGCCCCCGCTACGAAACCCTGCATTGACACCGTGGTAGTACGCGAGTGCCGCGAGACCGAGGGTGTGGTCGGAATGGAGATGGGTGATGAACACCGCGGGGATGGTGTCGATCTTCGTTCCCTTTGCCACCGCTTCGAGCATTCGCCGCTCCACACCCGGCCCCGCGTCGAAAATGTAGAGAGCGCCGCGAACCAGAATTCCGATGCTGTTCCCGGAATGCGCGGCGTCGATGATCGGGGTGCCGGTGCCGAGTATCAGAACTTGCGCGTGTCGCGGCGGCGACGACGGCGCCGGCGACGCTTGGGCGTGCAGGCTCGCTGCCGGCAGCAACAGCAACGTGTGCGCTAATAGCCAACGCGAAGATTCTGTCATGCGGCTAAGGTAGCCTGGCGAATACGCTACTAAACGCCGGCGTGCCGGATTGTCGAAGATCTTCAAGACTCAAGTCCCAGACTACGAACGATCGACACAAAGCGCTCGTCATTGCGCATTCTCGCGAACGGGTTGAGGACGTTGATTCCCACGACGTGCGGGTCGTGCTCGCGGCATGCCCGGTCCAGCCATTCGTACATTGCGTTCTGGTCATCTAACGCGGCGTACACCATTGCGATGTGAGTCGGCGGCGCGAAACGCGCTCCTCCCTCGGTGAGCTGTCGAAGGATCGACTCTCCTCGAGTCCGCTGTCCCGACACGACACAGGCAAACGCCAACACCGACATCTCCCGGGCACCACCGCTTGCCGCTGCCCGCTCCGCCTCCGCAATCGCTTCATCGTGTCTTCCCAGCTCGAGGCAGGCGTGGACTAGAGCTTCACGGGTGTAAGTGAACCCGGGGGAGAGCTCCAGTGATTCGAGGAGAACCGGGATGGCGCGATCCGAATGGCCGGTGTACAGGTACAAGCGGCCGAGCGTCATTCTGGCTGCGGCGTGGAGCGGGTCCGCTGCAAGGGCACGATTGAGCTCGATCTCTGACTCGGCGAAGCGACGAACGTCGAGCAGGTAAATGGCCTGCATGTGCCGCGCGTCTACATAACCGGGATCCAGAGCCAAGGCGCGCTGGAGTTCGCGAGACGCATTAGCGAAGTCTTGATCCAGAGCAAATGAGACGTGCGCGACTGCCCAGTGGGCGTCCGCCAGCTCAGGATCGAGCTCCAATGCTTTCGCTGCATGCATGCGCGCAACAGGCAGAACTTCGAGCGGCGGAATGTCGCAAAAGACTGCGCGCATTATGTGAGCGTCGGCGAGCGCGGCATATGCGCGTGCATACTGCGGATCCTGTTTGACTGCCTGCTCGAAGTAGCCTATAGCGCGAGTCAACCCTTCCGTGTCGAGCCGCCGTGCGACACCACGCCCGCGAAGGTAGAAATCGTATGCTCGCAGATCGGAGGTTGCGGGGCGGACCAGCGGGCCACGCGCGATGCTCAGCCTGATCTCGAGCGCGTGGACGACCGCCTGGGCGATCTCCTCCTGGACTGCAAATACGTCCGTCATGGTGCGGTTGTACGCATCTGACCAGAGAACATTTCCATTGGGGTCGACAAGCTGAACGCGGACCTTGAGACGATCTCCTGCCCGGCGAACGCTCCCTTCCAGGACGTGATCCACATGCAGCAGGTTCGCGATGTCGCGCACGTGAAGTCCCTTCCCCTTGAGCGCAAAGACTGAAGTCCGGCCCGACACCGAGAGCTCGGCGACCTGACTGAGGGCGCCGATCAACTCGTCTGTGAGCCCATCGCTGAAGTGCTCATTCTGTGCATCGCCGTCCGTGTTGACCATCGGCAACACCGCGAGAGATGGCCGACTGCGGGTTTCCTCAACGAGCCGTACTTGAACGCGATCGAGCTCTCGGAGGATGTCTTCGGCGCGCTGTGGCCGGTCCAGTGGTCGTTTCTCCAAACATCGCATCACGAGTTCGGCGAGTGACGGTGGTACGGAAGGGCGATGCCTCGCAACGGCGTCCGGGGCTTCGGTGATGTGTGCAGCGATCATCGCCTGTGGTGACCGGCCGGCGAATGGCGCTTTGCCTGTGAGAACCTCATAGGCGACAACGCCAAACGCATACAGGTCGGCGCGATGATCGACGTCTGGATCGGCGGCTGCCTGCTCCGGCGCCATGTATGCCGGCGTCCCCAGCGTCACACCAACAGAAGTGAGACCGCTCGCATCATTCTCGGTCGCTGCGCGCAGCGCTTTCGCGACGCCGAAATCGGCGACGACGGCATGCTGCTCGGTGAGCAGAATGTTCTCCGGCTTGATATCGCGGTGGACGATGCCTTTCGAGTGAGCATAGGCCAGTGCGGAGGCCACTTCGCGCAGGAGTCGCACCGCATCCGCAATCGGAAACTCGCCGGACCGGGTGAGGCGAGCGCGCAGGGATTCGCCTTCGACGTAAGGCATGGTAAAGTAAGGCACGCCCTGCGTTTCGCCTGCGGAGAGGAGCGGCACAATGTGGGGATGCTGGAGCCTGGCCGCGAGCGCAATCTCGCGCTTGAAACGCTCCACTGAGACAAGCGAGGTCGTTTCTGGAGGGAGCACTTTCACCACGACCCGTCGACCAAGCGCCTTCTCCTCCGCGAGGAAAACGCGGGACATCCCGGCGCCACCGAGCTCCCGCTCGACGGTGTATGCGCCTCCGAGTGTCGTCGCCAGTTCCGCGGGGAGATCCGGCATGACCCAAAGGTGGTCGCCCAGTGGAATTATCGGTAGAGACCCCGCCGCCCCGGTAACCAGCGAAAAACGGCGCCTCCATCGAGGCGCCGTCTATTCACAGCCAGCAGTACTAGTCCTGCTCGTCGTTACTTATGTGCAGTACCCTGCCGTTGCCGGCATCGACCTTTACATCGCGGTCACCCTTGGTGGTCTTGATGCTGACGCCGTAGACGAGATTGCCATCCTCGTTTTCCAGCTCCACGGTCTTGACGGTGCCCGGAACCGCCGCGACTGCAGCCGAGCGAGCCTGGGCGGCGGTGATGCGGGCGAGCTTCTGATACTGAGCGAGCTCCGCGCGCTCCTCTGCGCTCGAGGCTTCACCCTGCTCGTTCTTTTCATCGGATTTACTTGCCTCGTTCTGCTCACCCTTCTCATCCGCCTCGGCTTTTTCGCCCTTCTCATCGGCCTCGTCGGCCTCCGAGGCTTCTTCCTTGTCGTTGTCCGGCACCTGGATGCTGGACTTGTAAGGCACCGTGTCGCGCTGTGCCTCATTCGACGGCGTCTGGCCCATCACTGTTCCCTGAGCGCGGATCGCTGCGAAACCGCCTGCACCAAACAGCAACGTGAGGGCGGCCAGCAACGCGGCGCGCGCCTGACGGCTGGAGGTTCTCTTTTGCGAACTCATTGCTATCTCCTCGTCGCGAACGATCGCGACTCATGTCCTGTATCATCGAGCATCGCCAACCGGCAACTGCTCGCGCGCTCCGTGGACTCCGGATTCGCTGCATAAAGGCTAGCCTCCCGAACCTCACTGCAGGATCAACGCGACGGGAACCAGTATTGATCTGGGAGTGAGCTTGGATCCGCTAGACTTCAGGCAGCGGATACAGACCAGGTATTGCTGATGCGGATACTGATCGTCGAGGACGACACCGTGATTGCGTCGAGCTTGGCCAAGGGCCTGCGCGAGGAGTCGTACGCTGTGGACGTGGCGGCGGACGGCGACGCCGCCGTCTTCAATGCGGCGGTGACTCCCTATGACGCGATCATTCTCGACGTAATGTTGCCCAGGCGCGACGGATTCGCCGTTGTGCGCGAGCTGCGCCGCCGCGGAATGACGACGCCGGTGCTGATGCTGACCGCGCGCGATGGTGTTCCCGACCGCATCACCGGCCTGGACCTCGGCGCCGATGACTACGTCATCAAGCCGTTCGTGTTCGCCGAGCTCCTCGCCCGGCTACGCGCACTGTTACGGCGCGCGCCGAATCTGACGCCGAGGGTGCTGCGCATTGGAGATCTCGAGCTCGACACGCACGCACAGCTCGCGACGAGAGCCGGCGAGAACATCTCGTTGACGACTCGTGAGTACGCGCTACTGGAGTATCTTGCGCGCAATGCCGGTCGTGTGGTCGGACGAGCGGAAATCTCTGACCACGTCTGGGACGACAATTATGATCCGGCGTCCAATCTGATCGAATCGTACATCAATCGGCTGCGCAAGAAACTGGATGTGCGCGGATTGCCGCAGCTCATTCAAACGCGACGTGGGGCTGGGTACGTGATCGAGGCAGCAAGTGGTTGATTCAATCCGCGTCCGGCTTGCGCTCTGGCACACGCTGACGATAGCGGCGTTGCTTGCCGTTTTCTCCGTCGGCACCTGGTTTTTTCTGGTGCGCACTACCGGCGAGCGCGCCGATCAGTCTCTGGCGGACATGGCGAAATCGTTCGTGAGAGTCTGGGGCGGAGTGCGCAACGAAGAGGAGACGAGCAACGCAGTCTCGGCGGCGACGGCCGCGCACGAGTATCGTGACCGCGATCGGCGACTGGTTGTTTACGATGGTGCCGGGCGATTGATCGCCATCTCCGACACTACGCCTCTTACTCCCGCGCTCTCACGAACGGCCCTCGCCGACACGAAAAACGGTGTCGCCGCCGCGCTGATTCGCGCCGTCCAGCCGGGGCAGCAGGTCTTCGCCACACTGGAGTCCGAGGCGGACGAGAGCCCGCCAGTCCGTGCACTGGCCTCCGGCATCAGGGAAGACGGCCAGCCGTTCACGATCCTGGCGTTGCGCTCGCTGCGCGCCGAGGAAGACGCCACCGACTCGTTCAGAACGGCATTGCTGGTGGCAATCCCAATTGCGCTGATTCTCGCCGGGCTCGGCGGATATTTGCTGGCGCGTGCGAGTCTGGCGCCGGTCGTGGCGATGGGCCGGCAGGCGGAACGAGTCAGCGCCAGCAATCTCCACCAGCGGCTCTCGGTCAAGAATTCTCGCGACGAGCTGGGCTCGCTGGCGACCGTTCTGAATGGACTGCTGGCGCGGCTCGAGACGGCATTCCAGCACGAGCAGCAAACCGCGGAGCGGCAACGACAATTCATGGCCGACGCGTCGCACGAGCTGCGCACACCGGTAGCGGCGCTGTCCAGCGTCGCCGACGTTGCGCTGGCGCGCAAGGATCGCGATCCGGCCGAGCTGCGTGAAGCCCTCGATATCGTTCGCGGCGAGGGGCATCGGCTCGGCCGGCTAGTCGACGATCTGTTATTTCTGTCGCGTGCTGATGCGGGTGAGTTGCCCGTCCAGCGCGAGAAACTGTATCTGGAAGAAGTGCTCCAGGACAGCGTCCGGGCGGCGCGCGGTCTCGCGGCTGCCCGCGGTATCAATCTCCAGCTGTTGGACGCAGAGGAAGCGCCGTTGCATGGCGATCCGCACTTGTTGCGCCGATTGGTGATGATTCTGCTCGACAATGCGATCAAGTATACACCACGCGGTGGCGAAGTCCGGGTCTCACTCGAGCAGGATCGGCGCGCGCCACTATATAGAATCATCGTCGACGACACTGGCCCCGGCGTGGCTGCCGGTGCCCGGGAGCGAATTTTCGAGCGGTTCTACAGCGCCGATGTCTCGCGCGCGCGTACTGATCGCAACGGCGGTGAGAGTGGCGCCGGCCTCGGCCTCGCGATCGCGCGGTTCACCGCTGAATCGCACGGCGGAACAGTGGCGCTCGCTCATACCGGCCCCAACGGTTCACGATTTGTCGCCACACTTCCGATGAGCGAGGCGTGAACGCGCAGTCGACCATGTCGGCCATCTGCACCATGACCGGAGTCATTGCGTCCCCGTTTTCGCCTTGACGGCAAGGGTGTGATCGACCGGAATCACGACGACTGAAAACGGTGTTCCGGCGTCGTCGCTCAACTGCGGTAACGGGCTTCCGAATGCGTTCCCTCCGACCATCGTGTTGTCATAATCCGGAAGGAAGACCATCATGTGCGGATGCCAGTGGCCGATACCCTGGCCGAGGTTTTGGTCCGCCGACCACATGTACGCCAGGCTCGCCTCTCGCTTCGGTAGTTTCCCGCTCGAGTATGCTTCTTTCACCGACTCGGCGATCTGCGCCGGCGTTCTCCCCGCCATGCCTAGCTGGCTGCGGAGCTCATAGTAAGGAAGTACGGTTTGCGTGGCGGCGGGGTTGAAGCAGATGGGGGCGCGAATCTTCGCGTCGTAAACGAAGATGCGAAACTGCGCCGGCGTGTACGTCGGAGCGGACCATCCGCGCATCACCAGGCACGTGAAACCGTTCTGTCCGTGTCGCGCGATCCGGAAGCCGGACGGGAACAATACCTTGATGGTTGCGCCGTCAGTGATGTTTTCCGGAGCGGCACTTTTCGCAAGCGCGATCTCCTGCTGCTCGGACATCAGGTACTCGCGAAGTGGAGGATACGCGGGTGCCTGCGCTGAAGCGAATTTGGAGAGTCCCGCGCACAACAGCAGGATAAGTGTGGTGGTTTTCATTGTCACGTTCCTCATTGGTGTGTTGATGGTTGACACAATGAGTACGGCTCCGCGCCGAATCAGGATACGTGACGCGTCTCTAGGCGGCGAAACGCACAGATTCCGCGGACGACAATACCCACGGACAATGGGTGTAGTCGGTGATGCCGACGATGCGTCCTTCGGACAGCTCGACGCGAACGAGCGCCTGCGGCACCCAGCCACCGGGTCCGGGCTCGAGCACGATGACAGCCGGTTCGCCGTCTACTTCGCCAACCACGACGCGCCAGGGAGTAGCGAGACGCTGGTATCGGCCGAAGTATGGCGAGCCGGTGAGCGGCCCGAAGTATATGTCGGCGACGCGGACACGCGCATCGTCAGTGATCAGCTCCCGAAGGCCATCCCAATCGTTTCGGTTGAACCGCTCGACGTAGAGACCGAGGAGTTGTTCCGCCTCGGGATTCGGAACCGGCCGTGAACGCTTCGACAGCTCGGGCAATGACGCGAGCTTCGCTCGACCACGGTTGAGGGCCGCTTTGACGCCACCCACCGTCGAGTCAACGAGCTCTGCGATTTCTTCCAGCGAATAGTCAAGAACGTCCTTCAGCAGCACGGATGCGCGTTCCTTGGGTGGAAGCGTCAGCACCAGGCGCTCGATGGCGCGCTCGATACCCGGCCCGACCGGATCCTTCGGTGCAACCGCATCCTGCACGACCGCTTCCGCCTCCGCATCCTGTCGAACCTGTCGTCGACGCAAGAAATCGATGCACTGGTTGTGCGCAATTCTGAACAACCATGGCTTCAAAGGCCGGCTGCCGTCGAACGACTCCAGCTTCCGGTACGCTTGAAAGAGTGCGTCCTGTACGACGTCTTCGCCGTCGAGGACGGAGCCGACCATCCGCGAGCAGTACTGGTGCAGCTGCGGCCGCAGGTTGCTGACGGTCTCGAGGAATGCCAGGTACCTCGCGTCGAACAGGCCCACCTCGGTCGGATCAGTTGACGCATCCATACTCTATGATACGTATGCGGCTAACAGGAGGATACGCGATAAAGGGTCATGGCTGTCTCGTCTTCCGTCGGTGAGCCTGTCAACGTTTACGCGGCAGGTCATCACATGATCTCGTGGATCCTGTGCACTGCTCCGCCGGGGCGAGTTTCGCCAACACCGATGGTGACCATGCGATTCAAGAAGGCGTATGCTTCCGCCGATGTCTCGAATCTCGGCACAGTTCGAAAGTAGTAACGCGCGGGATCGACGATCTCTCCACGGCTGAACGCGGCGATCACATCCGGTGGGCCGTGACGCAGCCCTTGAAAGGTCATGTAGATCAGCGCATGGTCGTCTGTCTCCAGCGTGATGCGCAGGTCCAGCTCCAGGACACCGTCGGGGCGCAGCAACAGCCAATCACCCCCTCCCGGCAGAACCTTCCCGCGAAGCCGCGTGCCTTCGAAGTCACCTCCCGCGACCGGCACGAAACTTCGAACTCCGCTGGGTACCGCACCGAACTTTTGCAGAGGAGCGGCGATGATTTTCACCGTCATGAGTGGTCGTGAGGTCATGCCCTCGTTGTCGAGCGTGCGCATAGTGCTCTGACTAATTTTCTCTGTCATACGATGTCGTTCGGGAGTATTGCGACCGCCCGGGCATCGTCGAGCGCGTCCGTGGGAACCCGCACTGTGAATCCCGACGGGGTCGTGCCCTGAAAGCTGGCCCCGAAAATACCCGCGGCGTCATTGCTGTCGCGCAGCGCGGGAATGCCCGCTTCCTCCAGCTGCCCCATGGCAATGTCTGCTTCGAGGCCGGAGGAATAAGTGGCAAGGACAGACCAGCCTTTTTCTTCCATCGTCTCTCCTGGTTGCCTGCACGGCTTGCAACTACCGAGGGCATGTGACCGCCAGCGTCAGCAGTGCGAACGGCGCACGCATGAACAGAACATGCCCCCAGAGCCTGCCTGAGGATAGCTAGTGCGCCATTCTCAGATCAGGTACTTCGCCGTGCCCCCCATTTTCCGTCATTGGCGGTGGGGCGAACAAGCGTCGAAGGACGCTGCGGCGACGACCTTCCAAGAAAAGGCTCGGTTCGAAGGACCGAGGCTCTTGGGTTCTACGAACAGCTGAAGCCGCTCGAAACCGAAATAATCTTGGAGTCGTTGGCCGCACCACTGGCTGCATCGGTCACAAAAACCTGGACGCGGAACGCGTTAGTGCCGGTGGAGTAGCCGAGCCATTCAGAGTCCGTGCCGATGTTCGAATTGTTGATTTTCCACTGGTAGTGGTACGGCGCGGTTCCACCGCTGACGTTAGCGTGGAAGTGACAAAACGTGTTTGGCGGCAGGGGACCGGCCGGGGTGATGAGCACAGAAAGCGCCGTCAATGTTCCGAAACGTGGAGACGGGACTCTCATATCCGGGCTCGCGGGTTGAGTGTCGCAACTGGCGGCGATGGCTACGGCTATGAACGCGGCGCCAATTCTCGATCTCCGTGCGATGTTCATGGATGCTCCCGATAGAGATAAACTCAATCAACCGGACTCCACTCGCAGATGGAATGTCGATTTTCTTACATCGGGATGCAGTTTTCTATCAGCGTTGCATCACGATGCTGATGACCTGAAATGAAATCGGCATCTCTTGATAGAGAATCGACATCACACGGCTACCTCAGCTCGCGGTCTGAACGCTGAAATGACTCCGGCAGTGTTGGAACCCGGCTCAGGCACACGCGTAAAGGAACTCGACGAAAGACCGCGCGGCGCCATCCATTCCCTCCACCTTCGGGTTGGTCGAAGCGATGAGCCAGTATTCGTCGGGAGCGTGAGCGCCAGCGCCATGGCCCAACCCGAACTGTCCGGCCGGCAGCTTGAGCGGAGCTCCGGTGAAGGTGACGCCTGGCCACGATCCGGCAAGCCGCGGCCAGAGGAGCGGCTCGATTCCGGCCTTCCGGTAAGTTGCGATCTGCGCCTTGATTAGCCTCGAGTCCGGATCCGTCTCCGTTGGATCGTATCCGCCGCTCATGTTGACTTCGATGTCGCCAAAGCCGCGCTTCGCCAGGTGCGCCTTCAGCAGCTCGAGCGTCTCCTTCGCAGTCATGTCGGGAACGAGCCGCATGTCGATCTTCGCGACCGCGCGGTGGGG
>DASYIM010000249.1:0-17304 GCA_035997625.1 Gemmatimonadaceae bacterium | reverse complement strand
GCGTTCTCGATCGCCGCCGGCTCGCCCTCCACCTCCACCAGCGTGTCCATGCGCGGGTAAACCTCGAACCGAATGGTGGCTCCCCCGATCTGGTACTGTGCAATGTCGCGATCGATCTCCGATGTAAGCACCAAGCCGAGGCGAAGGATGATCTGCTCGAGTGAATCGAAATCCTCGACGGGCGTCGTGATCTCCTCGCGCACCTTGTAGACATCACGGAATTCGGTTGGTCCCTTCCAATCCAGGAAAGTTTTAGTCGATGGGCGGCCGATGTAACGCCGCACGCGCAGCACCTCATCGCGCGATGACAGCTCGCGCGATGGGAAGTCGTAGCGCCGATCGGAGATCTTTCCCTCGAACGAAAGCGATCCGCCCGCCTTTTCGATTCTCTTCCTCCGGTCAGTCAGGTCGTCGACAACTGCCTTGAGCTCGACCTCACGCATTGAGAATCGACTCCAGCACTTGCTGGGTGTTCTTGAGTGAGGGAAACGCCGCGTATGGATTGTGGGCCTCGAGCTGCTCCACGGTGTACATTCCGCTCGCCACCCCGATCGCCTTGGCGCCGATTGACCGGCCGCACTCGATGTCGGCGGGAGTGTCCCCGATCACCACCAGCCGGTCGCCGGCGATGTTCAAGCCGAGCGTTTCTCCCGCTCTTCGTTGTGCAATCCCGGGCAGTTCCGGACGATGCTCGTGGTCCGATCCGAAAGCGTTGACCCGAAACCGATCGGGATCGATTCCCGCTGCCCTCAGCTTGATCTGCGCGCCCGGCTCGACATTACCCGTTAGAAGTCCGAGGATCACGTCGTCCCGCTTCTCCAGCGCCGCCAGGATTTCCACGACGCCTTCCAGCGGACGCACGTTGAACTTCCCGCCCTTCGCTCCTTCGCGCAGTCCCTCCAGGTACAGCTCGATCAACTGCTGCATCCTGGCGTCGATGTGCTCGTCGCTGTGACCCTCGAGGCGCATCACGTCTCGCACGATCTGCTTGTCCGTCTTTCCGTCGTATCTGTACGACGGATTTCCGGGCGAGCCGAAGGTCTGTGACAGCGCGCGCTGCATCGCAACGCGACCCATGCCCCCGGAATTGAGCAGCGTGCCGTCGATGTCGAACAGAACCAGCCTCAACATGTACGCCCGGCGAAGGCAGGGACTCCGTGGCGAAGCTTCATGCTCTGGTCAGGAAAACGCCAGCGATGATCGTCGCCGCCCCTACCCCCTGAAACATCGTCGGGATCTCGCCAAGAATTGACCACGCCACGAGCAACGCGACGATGGGCTGAAGATTCGCGTAGACCGCTGTCCGCGTCGGTCCCAGTAATCTCAATCCCCGATACCAGAAGATGTACGCCACGCCCATCGAGATCACGCTCGAGTAAAACAGCGCGAGCCAGCCACCAACGCCAACTTTTGCCCAGTCGATGGCGGCGATTGCCGGCGCCGATGCGAGCAACAGCGGCACCGCGCCACCGACCATTGTGATCGCCGAGAGCCTGGCTACGTCGATCCGGGTTGTGTAAGGCTGGAGAAGAATCGTATAGAAACTCCAGCACAGCACGCCGAAGAATACGAGCACCGATCCGAGCAGAGTCGCCTCCCCGTTCGTCGGTTTCGCGCTGCCGGCGATGACCAGGCCCACGCCCAGCACCGATAGACCGATGCCGACCAGGGTCATTCTCTTCACCCGCTCCATGCCGCGCGCTCTGGCTATCAGCGCGATGAACGCGGGCGCCGCCGCGACGATGAGCGCCGCGTTACCGGCGCGGGTGCGGGCGACGCCGTGCACGAAGAAAAGCTGGTAAAGTCCGTTCCCCAGCAAACCGAACAGCAGCAGACGCACAACGTCCGCCCGCGGAAGCGATGTCAGCACCGACGTTCCCGACGCTCGCGCCCCGGTCTCGTCCGCGGGCGCCCGGCGCACCAGCGCAAAGATCACCAGGAAAAGCGCCGCCGTTCCCACCCGCAATCCGGTGAACGCGACGGGCGGGAAGATATGCGTCGCGTATTTCACGACCACGAAATTGATTCCCCAGATCACCGCCATCATGAAAAGGAGAAAGTCGGTGACGCCAAGCGCCGGACGCGTCTGCGACTCGGCGATGGTTGGACTTTGCGTGACTGATTCTGTCATCGACGAAAGCTAGCCGGGCAAGGCACGCGACGGCTACTTTGACATCATGCACATCTCATTCGCCGTTTTCGCCGACGCCGCCAACCTCTCACAGGAGGGAAAGCTCAACGTCCTGGGCGTTTTCGATGCGGTGCAGGTCGCCGGCCTGCCGACGATTCATCCGCGCACTCACTTCGTAGTGCGACTCAAGGCCAACGGCGACGATGTGGGATCGCACAAGCTCAGTTTCCGCTGGCTGAGCCCGATCGAGGAGGAACTGTGGTCATCCTCGGGCGAAATGAATGTCGCGCCGGCGCCCAATCCCGTTTTCGAGGTCGACCTCCCGATCATCGCCGTCGTCGATCTTCCGCTCAACATGGCCGGGCAATACACGATGCAAGTCACCCTCGACGGCAATCCAACCGCCGCCGCGCGCCTCTTCGTGAATGGACCACAGCACCCAATGGTCGGCGGAGCGCCGAATGGGATGGTCAGTTAATCCATCGACCGCCGAAGATCGACCATGAGTTGATCCATTGAGTTCACGCGAATCAGACCGAGGCGCGGAAACTCGAAGTCGACGATCAGGTAGACCGCGACCGTAATCACCAACGCGAATCCGAACCGGTGGATCCAGCTCACGACTCTGCGTCCGGACATGCCATAGCCGGCGAACACCGAAGCCACCAGTGCGAGCACTGCCAGCAGGATGTAAATCGCGACCGGTGGATGCATGCGGGTCGCAGCGGTCCGCGTGGTGGCGATGTCGAACATTTCGTTCAACGACGGCAGCAGCAATGTGTACGCCGGGGTCTGGCCGGTTTCACGCGCAGCCTCCAGAGATGTCGACCAGATTTGTCGTTGCAGCCCCTCGCCCCGCCTCAGCGCCGCGGCCACCGCCTTCATATCCGGCACGGCGCGGTAAGTGTCGATGCGGGCATCTGCATATTGGCGAAAGAGTTCGCGGACCCTCTGTTGCCGATCCGCTGGAAGCAAATCGATACGGAGCCACGCCGTACCGATCGCGTTCGCTTCATCTACGATGAGATTGCGTCGCGCATCAAAGCGACTGCCGGCACCGGAAAAGGTGAACGCGAGCAACAATCCCAGCAGCGCAACCACCGCCGCTTCCGCCGCGTTGGCACCATCGCGTTTGCCGTCGGGATCGAGGCGGCGCTCCTCCTCTCCAAGTCGTTGTCCGACGGCTTGCATTCCGAGCATTCCGCCAAGCAATCCGACAACGATCAGAATGGCTATGAGCGTGAACGGCATCCGCATTCCTCCACCATCTCGGCCATCAATTCCGCGTCGGGCGTATTGCCGAGCTGTTGCTGGAGTCTAGGCGGGAGGAGCGTTGATGCGATTGACCTTTAGGTCAGGGCCGAGCTACAGCGGCGGCCGGGACCACAGGATTCGTCGGGCGAATCGGAATCTCGTGACCAGCAGCGACGTGTATTCATCCCCGGACTCGAGATCATCCACCGCATAGCCGCCGCGTCCCAGCGCAAGGTGAACCACCTTCATGCCGCCGAGCGAGATGGCGACATGCGTGATCTTGCCGTCTGGATCGTCGGAGAAAAAAAGAAGATCCGCCGGCCGCAGCTCCTTCATCGATCCCACCGGCTCGCCGGTCATCGCCTGCATCCAGGCGTCACGCGGGACCCGAACGCCGTGCAGCTGAAACGAGCTCGACACCAGTCCGGAGCAATCGCATCCCCACGGGGTAACCCCGCCCCACTCGTACGATGTCCCCTCGAAGAACGTCATCGCCGATGCGGTGATCGAGTCCGCCCTGGACGGGAACGCGTGGCGTCGCTCCTCGAGCGGCATCGCCAGTCCGCCGACACGGTCCTGGCCCTCGGTGATCAGTGCGCCGAGCGGCAGCTTGCGCGTCGCGCCGCGCTCGTCACGGACCGTGCACCCTAGCGACAGCGGGCGCGGATCGTTCCAGCCAGTCTCGGAGAGCGGTGGAACCGGATCGGGCATCGTGACGACGTAGCCCTGATGAACCCAGCCGGGATAACCATCGGCGCTCTTCACATGAAGCCACAAGCCGTTCCGCTCGACGACCTGCGCAATGTGGCCGTGGAGAAGCTGAGAAACTTGTGTGGTCTTTACGTCCGGCTCGCACAACATTGGTGCGACGGCCGCGATGGCGGTGACGCTTTCGCTCAATGCTCCGGCCAGTCGATCTTCGCCGGGTCCGGTGTCATTGGCGGCTCTGGACGTTTCGCTCGGCATGATTTGCAGAGAGTCACTCCACGAAAGTTGCAAATGATGCAGACGAAGGTTCCACAATCGGCGCACGGGTAACCTTCGGATGCACGCTCCTCGTTACCGCAGGAGCGGCACATCATCAGATCCTTCTCGCGCAGCTTATTCGCCATTTGGTGTTGCAGGTAGTTGGGCTTCAGGACAAACCCTCAAACGTTACTTGACGAGTCAACAGGATTTTAGAAACGCCAGTTCCGGAAAAGGTCGAAGCCAACCTGAGAAGGAGTCTGGGTCGGCGCGATGCTCCCCGATGGATCCTTGGCGCACTTGGTGTCGCTCGAGCCCGGCTCGATTGCCGCCTGTGCGCTGTAGATCGGGCTGATTCTGTACTCCAGCTGCAGTCCCAGATTCTCCTTGAACGAGCTCGTGTTCAGGAAGCAAAGTCCCGTGCTGAGACCGAGGAACCACCTGCTGCCGATCTGCTTGCCTATCACGGCGCGGGTATTCAGCAGGCCGTAATATGACGGGTTGGTCGTCGAAGTTGCAGCGCCCGCTGCACCGAGGCCCGTCGTCTGGAAATCCACGTAGTCGAGCACGTTTTTCGGCAGCGCCGTCGCCAGCAGATTTCCCACCGTCCGAACGCCGAGCGCGCCAAGCTGGCCGGTTGTGTTGTCCAGACCAACGGCCGGCTCGCCCGTCACCAGATAACTGAGCAGATCGCTCTCGGAGAGCGGAAGATTGTCGGGGTTCTTGAGCGTCAGCTCCGGCTGTGACAGCGATCCGCGGATGTCCACCTCCACGCGCACGTCACGCCCGTTCGCGCTCTGATTTCGCGGCTGGCGGACGGTGTGGATTGCGGCGATGTCGAGCAGCGGATCCAGATCCGAAGTTCCATAGAACAGAAGCGTTCCGCGCTGTACGTCGAACGTCGGTTGCACGAACGGATCGACGAGATTGAGACGATAGGTGCCCTTGTCCGCGCTCAGCGTGCCCTGCAACGCCAACCGTGACGGCTGACCCAGAGCACTCGGCGCCATCTCCACGCTCAGTGCGCCGCCCAATTTGATGTTCGCCTCGGACGACCGCAGCCAGACGTCAGGACCTATCTCCACGGCGACGTTCTCGAGCCGCAGATTCCGCGAGACGGCCTTCGGCGCCCGTGGCATTACTTCGCGGTTCTGCGCCAGCAGCGTGTCGACAGCGAGCTGGAATTCCGGATCGTTGAGGTCGATGACTTTCTTTTTCATGACCTCCGGGATGTAGATGGAGCCGCGCTCGACGCGAATGGTTCCGCGCATCACCGCGGCCAGCGTCGAGCCACTCAAAGTGACCGCCGGCCCGGTCGAGATGTCCAGCGCCGCCAGCCCCGGCTTGTCGATGGCGTGGAAGTTCGAGGCGTTGGCGGTGATCGAGAACGACGGATTATCGTAGTGCTCGAAGCTCACCGTACCCGTCACGCTCGCCGAGCCGCGACGATCCTTCGTCGTCTCCGCCGACAGCTGCCTGATGTGAACCGTGTCACCGGCCAAGGCAATGTCCGCCCGGATGCGATTGAAGCGCGTGCCGAGGTTTGAGAACGCGGCGGTTCCGTCGGCAATCGAGATCTGGCCGTACAGTCTTGGCTGCTTGATCGGTCCGCGAATATCCACATCGGCGACGATCGCCCCGCGGGCATCGACCAGTCCCGGGACGAAAGCACGGAATAGCCGCATATCCACGCTGTCCGTGCGAATGTGACCGCGCACCGAGTCGCCGGTGAAGCGGACGTTCTGGACGATCAGCTTCGCCTTGCTGCTATGCTGCAGAATCAGCGAGTCCAGCGCCAGAAAGCCTTTGGAGAACAATGCGCGGCTCGGCGATTCCAGACGGTATTGATTGTCCGCATCCACCTGCACCGCCGCGCTGTCCAGCCTAACTATGGTAGTGTCCTTGCTGCGCGTAATGTTGCCGGCGAGGTCGGTCTGCACTCCGCTCTGGCTCTGCATCGTCGCGTTGAAGTGGCCCATCGTAGGCGAAGCCAGCGCGACAGATGCGCGAATGCTGTTGAAGCCGACTGGTCCGAGTCCCACCGTATCGGCGCCAAAGATGAATGAGCCCGTTGGCTGCTTGGTCAGATCAGCAATCAGCATCGTTCCACGGATGCTCTCCACGCTGCGCAAGCCGAATCTGATGTGACTCGCGCGCAGGAACCCATTGAGGCCGAGGTGATCCATGCTGCCGGTAATCTCGCCGGTGAGCTCCGCACTACCGCGCAGCGAATCGAGCTGCGGCGTGTTCGCCAGCGACGGCACTACCGCCCGCAACCGCGACAACGAATCCATAATCGCCGAAAACTTGAGCGAGCCGGTATGGGTTCCCTCGAGCGCGAAGGTGCCGGCCGCATGCGCCGTCAATCCGTTGGCGTTGAGCGCCAGAGTGTCGACCGTCGCCACGCCATTCCCGAAGTGCAGTCGCGCCACCGACGGATCGACGCGGAAACCGGCCAGGGTCGACTTCTCGATCGAAGCGACTGCGCGCCCGGTCAGGGTCGTCAGAGTGGACCCTCGCAGATCGAGATCGTACTGACCCGTTAGCTGGGTGTGGGGCAGCTGCGTGTTCTCGGTCAGCGTTCTCACATCGAGTGCCGTAGAAGTCACCTTGCCGCGCACCGCATACTCCTCGGGATCGGCGTCCACCAGGCCGTTGAAGGCGAACGCGCCCGCCGGCCCGGTGAGGTTGGTGATCACCAACAGGTTCGGAGAAGTCCCTTTCACTTGCACCGGTCCGCCATAGCTGCCGCGCAGCGGTAACAATGGATATGAGTGCTGCAGCGCCGTGAACGACAGCGGCTGCGCCTGCAGGTTCATGTCATAGGTGAGATACTTTTCGCCCCACGTCACCCGGCCGTTACCGGTCGCGTGCGACACCGGCAAGCCTCCGTCATGGTGGAACAGACTCGCATCCCTGAACCGTACATCGAGCCACGACGAATCGAGCGTCGCCGTTCCCGATACCGTTCCCTTGATCCTGGGAAAAAGCGGATTCAGGTATTGCAGCGTCCGCAGATCGAGAGTCGCCACATCGACGTTGAACGAGTGGAACGCCGTGAACGCGGGAAACAGGATGTCCAGCTCGCCGTTGCCGCGCGCTTCGGTCACTGCCCCGGGCACGTGCGCATCCTCGAATATCAGCGCCGATTCATCGACACGGAAATGATTGAGCGGGCCGCCGGCGGCCCGGATCGTCCCCGTGATGTTCCCCTGCCAGTCATACGGGAAAGACTTGCCGTTGAGCGTACGCAGCAGATCGAAATTGACCGGCGTCGCCTGCAGCTCGACGTTCTTGACCGCGAGCACATCGCCGCCCGTCTCGAAGGTCATGTTGCCGAGCAGGCGTGACCGCGTACTCCTCACGTCCATGTTGGTGAGGATGTAGTCCAGGTACTTCGGATTGCGCTGGCTGCGGATGTCCAGCTCCATCTTGCCGCCGCCCGTCGTCGGCAGCGTCGGATACACCCAGGCCACATCGGCGAGCGAAACCGAATCACCGTCAACGTGCAGGTAGTATCGAACTGGCAGGTCACTTCCCCAGACAACGCTGCCGTGCCCTTTTCCGGTGGATCCCGGGAGATCGAAATGATCGCTGTCGATAAAAACCGAGTCACCGAGATTAAGGACTGTACCCGTGACGTTCCTGAATCTGAACGGCGGATCGGTTTCAGCGAAGCTGAGTTTTCTTATTCGCGCCAGGCGGCCGACGGTGTCCGGATCGGCGATGCGCGCGAATCCGAGATTCGCCTGCGCCTCCGTCCAGCGCCAGGTGCGCGCAAAACCTTCTCGCGTGCGCCGGATTTCGTGATCGGACCGCGTCAGCTCGTGCCTGATGGCGCTATCGAGCTTGGCTCCGCGCAGTGAATCCGATGGATGCCAGGGCAGCGTCAGCAGCACGGTGGCATCGCGGATCACCGATGAATCGACGACGACATATTGGCCGAAGCCGCGCTCGTTGCGCTTTTGCTTCTCGACGCTGGCGGGGAAGATCCTTCTGAAGTTCCAGTCCCCGTTCTCGTGCTGCCTCAGGTGCAGGTACGGATGCTCGGCCTCGAGATGACTCAGCAGGATGCGACGATCGAATAGATCGCGCGGATCATACGACACCGTGATCGGGCCGGACGCGAAGAACAGCGAGTCTTCGTCGTCGCGAATCTCCACCGAGTCGATGCGCACTCCGCCGACGAGCCCGCCGCTCATCCGACCAATGTAGACTTTACCCTTCACCTTTCCTTCGAACATCGACGCCACCATGCGGCGCACGCGTTCCTGCCCGACACTGGTGCGGGTGACGCCCAGGAAGCTGAGGATGACGATCGCCAGCAGGCCCACCAGGATGATGGCGCTTCCGATCGCGATGCGGAGACGGCGGGTCATCTGCTAAAACGCCTGTCCGATTGCGAAGCTGAAGGTGAGCTTTTTCAGGAAACCGGTTACCTTCGGCGGCTGGAAGCTTGTCGGACACGTTCCGGCATCCTGCCGGATGTCCGTTACTCCGTTGATAGTGTCGATGCGCGTGGGCAGAGTGTTGCCGGCACTGACGCAAATCAGCTCACCGCCTTCGTTGGTCGCTTCGTAGTAGAGCGGACCCGGAGGACGCTGATACGGATTGTAGCCGATGGCCGCGCGCACGGGCCCCACCGGTGAGAAAGCGGTAATCTGAATTCCTGGAGTGATTTTGAGCTTCACCCGATTCAATCCTGAGCCGCCACCGCGATTCCAAACCTCGCCGGCATCGGTGAATACCGTAAACTGCAGCACATCCGGCGCCACGGGGCTGCGTAGCCGCAGCTCGAGGTTACCGACAAGCAGGGTATTACCTCCAACCGGCACAACCCGGCGAACAACCCCGCGAACTGCATTCGTATCGGGCATCACGTTCCACACAGTGTCGGCGACGCCCGGCGTTCCCGACACGAACACCTTCTCGAATCCGGTGGCGATGTAGAGCAGCGACCCGAGCTCGTTCTGCGCGTAGCCGCGCACTGTCGTCGGTCCGCCGGCGTATAGCCGCTCTTGCGGAGGAATGAAATTCGTCGCCGACGTCACGCTTCGGCCAACGAAAGTCCCGCCACGAAGACGCATCGCGAGCACGTTCCCGCCGCCGGCGCTGATGTATCGTGATGCATCGCCAAGCACTTTGGTGAACTGCAAGCCGCTGTCGGACAGGATCAGCGGTGACGAGTAGCGCGTCTCCAGATGGATGATCGAGCCGCGCGTTGGCGAAAGGATGCTGTTCGAGTTGTTGCGCGTGATGCCGAGGCTCAGCACACCGAGGCGCTGGGTCTGTTGCACCTTCTCGCGCTCGGTTGCGTCGCACAGGTTGAAAACGGCACAGAACAGCGCCGGCTGCGCTTCGGTGCGTCCGAGGTCGAGCGAGTAGCTCAGGTTCACCGGTGTGCGAGTAAATCCACGCCAGACCACCGAGGCCACACCTCCGATCACCGTCGTGCGCCGGTACGCGTTGTACTCGGAGAGTCGCTGTGTATAAACCGTGATTGTCGGAACGGTGCGCAATCCCAGGAAAAGCGGCTGCCGCAGTGTCGCGCCCAGATAGTAGTTGACGCTGTCGCTGAAGACGTCCTTCTTGGCGTTCGGGCAAAGGCCCGGGGCAAAGTCAACGGGCTTTCCAATGCCGATCTTCGAGACGCGGCCCGTGATGTCGAGCCGGCGGGCACCATTCAGGAAATTGAAATCCGAATACTCCCCGGTGAGTCTCAGACAGTCGAGAGTCCCGTAACCCGCGCCGACCCGCGCGGCGTGCATCTGCGCCTCGGCGAGAGTCACGTGCAGCGTCACCAGCGAGTCGGCGTCGCTGTCGGGAGTGATCGACACGTGCTGATACGCCTCCGTCTGATAGATAGCGCGCTGCGCATCCACGATCTCGCTCTCCCGGAAGAGGCTGCCGGAATCGAGACCCATGATGCGACGCACGACCTTCGTCGGGATTTGCTGTTTCTTGCCGGCGAGCGGCGCCACTGCAATGTCGATCGTTCCAATCCTCGTTCTGGGTCCGGGCGATACGTAAACGGTGTCCCACGCGACGAGCGCGCTGTCGTTGACGGAGAAGCTGTTCGTCGCGTCGGCTCTCGGATAACCGGTGTTGTGAAGGCGCTCGCGGATGGTGTCCGTCGCCGCGTCGATGGCGAAGCGGTCAAATCGTCCACCTTCGCGAATCGACAGGCCGCGGATGATTCTCGACCTCTCCGGCACTGAATCCAATCCGCTCACCACGAAGGACCTCAATGTCGACGACGGCCCCTCGTTGATCTTGAACGTCACGGCAACCGCCCCGGGAGCCAGCTCCTTTACGGCTGTGTCGACGGTCACCTTGGGATACCCCCGACGGCGGTAAAAGATTATGAGCCGGGCTCGGTCGTTGGGGAGCTCGGTCCGGTCCAGACAATGTTTGACCGTGAACGGAAGGTGGAGGTAACGCCGTGCCCACGCCGACGGGGTAGTGTTGATCGTCTTGGCCAGCTCGGCGTCCGAAAAGGCGCGATTACCCTCGAATTCGAGTCGCATTACCTCGAGGTCGCCACGCTGACATTCGATATCCTGGCCTGCGGCGCTCCTGGCACTCAGGATCGCGGCAAACGCGGTCAGCACGACGAAATTCCACCCCCCGAATCGTACCCGGGGGACCATCACCCTCGCGGTGTGCGTGCGCCTGGCGGTCGCCCCGGCGGCAGCTCGCGAGCGAAGTGCGTCTCTGTCTCCGGCTCGGTCCGCTCACCCAGCATTCTCGTCGGTGGTGTGGTCGGCGCGCGCGGCAACTCGCCCTGTGGAACGAGAGGCGTCCGCTGGATTAAGAGTTGCACAACGTAAAATCCGGCCAAACCGGCAGCGACGCCGACACCAATGGCTGGCAACAGATCCTTGGCGGCCAATTGTCGGCGATAATAGTATTCTGCGCTCACGTAAGGCCTATTTCGGGGTGCGCGAAAGTTCTCGTATTTGGCACCTTCATGTCAACCGTCAGAGCACACCATGCGGCGACTCTTTCTCCTCGTAATACCCGCGATTCTCAGCTGTGGTGGCGGTAGTGAATCATCAGCTCCTCAACGCAAAACGCTCATCGATTCTCGCGACACCTACGACCCGCGATCGATGGACCCCGCACTGTCGACCGATGTTCCCACCGGACGTGCCGTTGCCTACGTGTTCGACGGACTCACGCGCTTTACTCCCGACGCGAAAGTAGTCCCCGGGCTCGCCAAATCGTGGGACGTCTCACCCGACGGGATCACCTACACATTCCATCTTCGCACCGGCGTCAAGTTTCACGACGGAGAGCCGTTCGGGGCGAAGAACGTCATCTACAGCTTCCAGCGAGTCCTCGATCCTAAGACGAAGGGCGGGCGTGGTTGGCCACTTTATCCCATCAAGGGGGCTGAAGACTATGCCGCGGGCAAGGCTCCCGACTTCCCCGGAATCGCCGCCCCGAACGAATCGACCGTCGTTTTCACTCTCAAAGAACCGCTGGCAATTTTTCCGAAGCTCCTGGCAATGCCGGTGACGTCCATGGTGGCGCCCAACGTGACTGATCTTGGGCAGAAGCCCGTCGGCACCGGACCATGGAAGTTCGTCGAATGGAAACACGACGATTACCTCCGCTTCGCCAGGAATCCCGACTACTTCGACGGTCCGCCAAAAGCCGATTCCCTGATGGCACGCATCATCCCCGAGATGAGCACCGCCACCGCTGAATTCGAGGCCGGCAACGTCGACGTGCTCACGGTTCCCGACGAAGCAGGAAAGTCGTGGCAGGCCGATCCCGGGAAGAGCAAGCTCCTTCAATCGGCGCCGGCGCTCCGCTTCTGGTACGTCGCGATCAACGTCACCCGGGGGCCGCTCGCCGACCCTCGCGTCCGACAGGCGCTCAACTACGCCGTGGATGTGAGCACGATTCTGAACGTCGTCATGGCCGGCCGCGGCACGGCTGCCGCCGGTGTCGTTCCACCGAGCTTGCCGGGCTATGATGCGAACCGGAAGGGATACACGCACGATGTGGCCAAAGCGAAGCAGCTCCTCGCGGCGGCCGGCCATCCCAACGGAATCGACGTCGAGCTCTGGGCGGCCACAACCGACCAGTCGCCGCGCCTCTCGCAGGCGATTCAGGCCAACCTCGCCGAGGCGGGGATTCGCGCCAAGATCGTCCAGCGCGACGCGTCTTCGGTTCGCGAGGCGGCTCGGAAAGGAGCGTCCGACCTCTATGTCAAAGAGTGGTGGGCGGACTATCCCGACGCGGAGAATTTCCTGTTCCCGCTCCTCTACAGCAAGAACAAAGGTCCGGGCGGCAACGTCTCGTTCTACGCCAATCCGAAATTCGACGCGCTGATCGATCAGGCTCACCGCGAGCAGGATGAATCCAAGCGCAACTCGCTCTACACCCAGGCCGACCAGCTCCAGTTCAACGACGCGCCGATGATCTATCTCTTTTTCTACAAGGACATGTACGCCGTCCAACCGTGGATCCACGGCTTTCAGGTGCCCGCCGTCTTCAATGGTCAGCGCTGGACAGACGTGACTATCGCCAGGTAGATCGTGCTCGCTTTCATCATTCGGAGACTTCTGCTGGCGATTCCAACGCTGTTCGGAGTCCTGGTCGTCGTTTTTCTGCTTCTCTATGTCGCGCCCGGTGATCCGGTGCAGGAGATGGTGGGTGAGCGCGCCGATCCGGAAACGATTGCGCGCCTGCGAAAGGAGCTCCATCTCGACGAGCCCCTCCTCAATCAGTTCACGCACTACACCGGCGGAGTCCTGCGCGGTGATTTCGGCAACTCGTACATCACCCAACGGCCCATCATCCAGGATATTCGCGAGAGGTTTCCCAAGACTCTCCTCCTCGCGGGATCGGCGATGCTGCTCGCCTCCGTGCTCGGCATCACCCTCGGCGTTTTGAGCGCACGAAATCCCGGCGGCTGGTTCGATCGGCTCGGGCTGGGCGTTGCCTATCTCGGCATTTCCTTCCCGGTCTACTGGGTCGGGCTGATTCTGATATTGGTATTCGCCGTGATGCTGCGCTGGCTGCCGCCTTCGGGTTACGGCGGAATCAAGTACCTCATACTGCCAGCGTTTGCCCTCGGCTCGCGCTCGATTGCCTTTCTCGCCCGCGTCACCAGGTCAGCGATGCTCGAAGTGTTGGGCGGCGACTACGTGCGCACGGCGCGCGCGAAGGGATTGAAGGAGCGCGCGGTCATCGTGCGGCACGCTCTGCGAAACGCTCTGATTCCGATCATTACCGTGCTCGGACTCGACTTCGGCTACTACCTCACCGGCAGCATTCTCACCGAAACCATTTTCAGCTGGCCGGGGCTGGGGCGTTATGTCGTCAACGCGATTACCCGCCGTGATCTTCCCGCCATTCAAGGCTCGGTACTGTTTCTGAGCGTCGTCTTCGTGCTGGTGAATCTCCTGACCGATCTTGCCTACGCCAAAGCGGATCCTCGCGTAGCATACTCCTGAGCTCGGCGATGACGAAGCTCCGCCTGCTCCGCAGGCTTCGCCCGCGGCCCTGCCTTCGCTGGCCATGACAGCAACCAAGAGCGAATCGACGACGCAGGAGGGCGCGCTACGACATCAGATCGAAGAGATCGAGAAAGCGGCGGGCGCGAAGGCGATCGCGGTTGCCCTGCACGACAGTGAGACCGGATTTGAGCTCCACTATCACGCCGACCGCTGGTTCCACGCCGCCAGCACCATCAAGGTGCCCATACTCCTCGGCGTATTCGCCGCCATCGATCGTGGCGAGCTGTTGCCCCATTCGCGGGTACATGTCCGCAACAGGTTTCTGAGCGTCGTCGAGAACATTCCGTTCCGCGTCGAGTCGGGCCGCGATGCCAACTCGGCGGTGCACAGCGCGATCGGCAAGATGATGCGCGTCGATGAGCTGGCGTATCACATGATCACCACGTCCAGCAATCTCGCCACCAACCTGCTGCTGGGAGTCATCGGGCCGGAATCGGTGAGTGAGACGCTGAAAAGCCTTCATGTCGACGAGGGAATCGATCTCAAGCGCGGCGTCGAAGACGAGCTCGCCTTCGAGAAGGGCATCAGCAACATGGTGACCGCGAACGGCCTGCTCAAAATCCTGGTGATGCTGGCCGAGGGCAAAGCCTTTTCGGCCGCTCTTTCCCGCAGGATGATGGATATCCTGCACGGCCAGGAGTTCAATCAGGGAATTCCCGCTCGACTGCCCAAAGGAGCGCGGGTGGCTCACAAAACTGGCGAGATTTCCACCGTCGCCCATGATGCCGGCGTCGTGTATTTGCCGAAAAGAAAACCCTATTCGCTGGTGATTCTGACGGAATGGGACCAGAACGGTTCCGGCCGGTCCCGAACGATCGCCGCAATCTCGCATGCGATTTACGAGGCGTTGACCACAAGCCCCGCGAAGGATGGATGACCTCTACCCGCCAGATTGCCGACAGGATGGCTGAATCCCCCAACTTTCCCCTCCGGGTGGTCGATGGGCTGACTCTGCCGCCGGAGTACAGGAAGGCCCTCAGGCCCGGGGAGGACTGGAAGGACGCCAGCGGCGTTTCGCACCAGCTACCCCGATATTTTTATGAGGTCCCATCATGGGATTCGGCCATGAAGATCGAGTTGGCTACCCATTTTCTGCTCTGGGAGTTCATCCAGGTCGATGTACGGGAAGCTCCGCCCCTGCGGACTTTTCCCCGGTACGTTCCGTGCGCTATAACACTCCTTGCAGTGTGTCTGGAGCGGTTCCGGGAAGCAGTTGGTACGCTGGTGCACATCTCAGCCAACGGGGGCTATCGGTCGCCCTCCCATCGCTTTTCCAAAAATGCCACTCCGCACGCCTGGGGAACGGCCGCCAACATCTATCGCATTGGCGACACCTACCTGGACAATCGAAATGCGATCGAGCGGTTCAGCCTGATCGCCAGAGAAACCCTTCCCGGCATCTGGACGCGGCCTTATGGAGCGCCGTCCGGATACGCGGAAGACCACCTTCACCTCGACCTCGGCTATGTGCTCTCAGTGCCTCGCGACGTGAAAAGTTGACCAAATCGTTTCCGAAAAGAGTCAAAAAGCATAGAGCACCTTGGGTAAGAAAAAAGAATGCAGCTCAAGAAAAAGAAAGGACCAGAAAACAAGTCAACGACGCATGAGCGCATCCAGCTCGCGGCGATAGGCATGGAAGCCGAATTCGCCGTGATCATGGATGGCGTGCAGGTCAAACCAGAGGATATCTTCGGCAGCCCGCGAAAAATCATTCGCGAGAAGATGATGCACCGCAAAGGCCGGTCATATCATCTGCCCACCGGCGGAGCAGTTTACTTCGACACCGGCGTCATCGAAGTCGCGACCCCAGTCATCGAGATCGAGCGCGGCTGCGCCGCCCGCGCCGGCCGCTCACTCTGGGAAGCCATCCTGTTCGTGCGTCAGGAGCTCGACGCATGGGAGCAGGCCCATGACAGCGATGTCCAGCTGGCCGGGTTCAGCACCCACTACAACATCTCCTTCGAGTTGCCAAAGTTCGAGCAGGGGACGACGCGCACCGTCGAGCAGCTCGCGTATTTGCTAGCGCACATTCTGCCCGTGCCTGTGATGCTGCTGGCCGCCAACCGGCGCTCCACGGGCATCGGTGTTCGCCCGCGCGGCGACCGCATCGAGATCACCGCGGACTTTACCCCCGATGCGCCGCTCATGATCGCGACGGCGACCATCATCGTCGGGATCGTCCGCGAGGTGATGCGTTGGCCGAGTTACGAGATATCGGTTCTCGATGACACCGACATCCCGATAATTCGCGGATTCCGTCCGATGCCACACACCACGCGCAAAGGATGGCTGGCTCGCTTCGACTGCTTCCCGGAGAATCCGTTCGTCGCCGACATCGACGCCGACAAATGGCCGACCACCGATGGGCGCTTTCTTTCTCTGCGCGAAATCTCCGGCCGGATCACCAAGCACTTCTGGCCGTTCATCCGCCGCTACTCTGATCCGTTCACCCTCAGACTGATCGGTTCTGTAATGAAAGGCCGGGCGCCGTCGCTGCTGGATCTGGACGATCGCCCCGTCGGCTACGACGATGTCGGTCGCCTCTGCACCTGGGACAACCTGTTCCCGGAGCGAGTGCTGCCGCGCTCTCAGTACGAGCGGGTGCTCATCAGAGCGATCTCGGGCGACAAGCTGCACCTGGATGGCGAGTGGTACACACCGACCGGGATGCGTGGCTGGTCGCGCGTCGTTTTCCGCCGCAAGGCCGATAACTCGCGGCACATTTTCTCGCTGGATTACCTGCTTGACCATCTGCGGGAATGGGAGCGGCCGTACCGGACTTCGAAGCGTGGAAATGGCGGGCGCGCTCGCTCGCGGGAGCAGACTGCCTGAGCTAGGTTGTCTGCGTTAACCCACAGCTGACGATTTCCTTCTGACAACTCATATCGCCCTTCTCCGCGGCATCAATGTCGGCGGTCACCGGCAAGTCGGAATGACCGATCTGCGGAACTTTGTCACCCAGCTCGGAATGGGGGATGCGCGGTCGCTACTGCAGAGCGGCAATCTCGTTTTCGACAGCGCGGTCCGCACGGGCGCCGAGCTGGAGCGCTTCCTCGAGACCGAAGCGATGGATCGACTTTCCCTCGACGTCGACTTCGTCGTTCGCACTCCCGACGAATGGAAAAGCATCATTCGCCAGAATCCCTTCCGGAAGGAAGCCGAGCGCGACCCCAAGCATCTGGTGGTGATGTTCCTGAAGGCCGAGCCCGACGTCGCCGACCTGGTCGCCCTTCAGACCGACATTCGCGGCGGCGAAATCGTCAAGGCCAAAGGCAAGCAGGCGTACATCTTCTATCCAGACGGGATCGGCCGCTCGAAGCTCACGCCGGCGGTCCTCGAGAAGCGACTCGGCCGGGGTACCGGGCGAAACTGGAGCACGGTCCTGAGGCTTGGAGTTATGGCCAGGACGGGATCGGCCAG
>DASYIM010000248.1:0-7743 GCA_035997625.1 Gemmatimonadaceae bacterium | reverse complement strand
TCTCTCACGGCGGTTAGAACATATGGCCGCGCGTGCTGAGGAGACAGGTTGCCCGTCCCATCCTTCCGTTACCCGAGCCGAGAGAGGTGGCCATGCTGTTGCTCCGAAGTAGTCTGATTTGCGCTGTAGTGGTCGTCGCATTTATTGCCTGCAACGAAGACAGAAACTCAACGGGCCCGCACACACCGGCGGCGCCAACAAATGTCGCCATGACCATGGGCACGGGGACCACGTCGACACTGGCGGGCCGGGCAACCTTCGTCGACCCGAGAGACAAGGACATCGATGTCAAGCGCAGGACGGATAACTGGCGCTTCAAGATGGACGCATCACCGTTCGACATGGCCGTTCAGACCATCGTATTCCAGCCCGGCGGGCAGAGCGGCTGGCACAGTCATCCGGGCCCCGTCTTCATTCAGGTAGTGTCGGGGACGATGACTTTCTACGAGTCGACCGATCGACAGTGCCGTCCTATCGTTCGGACAGCGGGTCAGGGGTATCTCGACCTCGGAAAGTACGCGCATATCGCGCGCAACGAAACTTCATCGCCGGCTACGAACGTGGTAACCTATTTCGCACCTCCAGGTGCGGCGTTGAAGATCGACCAGCCAAAATCGGACTACTGCGCATTCTGATCGTTGGCCGCCCGTCGTCATTAGGTGACGGGCGGCAGCCTTTCTGCTTGCTTTTCGCGCGCGGGCAAATAGATACGAGGTATGCCGCCGGTCAGAACCTTGCTCGTCGCGGCGGCGCTGATGTGGCCGATCTCGGCTCTGGTTGCGCAAGGCGTGACCACCTCAGGTATCCGCGGCAGCGTCGTCGCAGAGGGCGCAGTCCCTGTCGAGGGTGCGCGCGTTCGGGTCAGTGATGCCGCTACCGGATTTGCTGTCGAGGTCGAGGCGCGGCACACGCGCTTCCTTATTCAGGGACTGGAGCCAGGCGGCCCGTATACCGTCACCGTTCGGCGACTCGGGTTCGTTGCGCAGCAGCGCGAGCACATCATGCTCGCGCTCGGTGAATTGCTCGAGCTGGATTTCGTGCTCCGACCGGTGGTCGCCGAGCTGGAATCTGTGAGTGTCGTCGCCGGCGAGAAATCGAGATATGGCCCGGAGAACGCTCACGGGGGAACGGCCACCACTATCAGCGAGTCGATGTTGCGCGACTTGCCTACGCTCAATCGCGATCTCTACGAGTTCCTTCGCCTGGTGCCGCAGATCTCGACAAAGGTCGGAGTTGCAAATGCCGGGTTTTCCGCCGGCGGGGTCGGATTTCGCTTCAACAACTTTCTTATCAACGGCGTATCCGAACGATCAATGGCCGGCAGCGTCTCCATCGCTTACCTCAGTGCGAAATCGATTCCACTCGACGCTGTGCAGGAATACCAGGTGCTGCTGGCTCCTTACGACGTCCGCTACGGCGACTTCGCCGGCGCTCTCATCAACGCAGTCACCAGGTCCGGGACGAACTCCCTGCACGGCTCGGTCTTCGCCTTTGCGAGAAATGACCAGCTCGGGCGACGCACGGCATCGGCAGGAGCAACCGCCTACGATCGGATTCAATACGGTTTCTCGCTCGGCGGTCCCATTGTGCGCGATCGATTGCATTTTTTCATCGCCCCGGAGCTGCAGCAATTCACCTATCCCGCGCAAGGCCCATATGTGGGCCAGCCGCTGAATGCCGATCGCGCCGTTCCTGTCAGCGAGACGGATTTGGCGCGACTCAAAGCGATCATGCGAACTTCCGGTTTGAACGCTGGCTCCGCCGGCCCGGTGGAAAATGGGAATCCCACGCGAAACCTTTTCTCGCGTCTCGACCTGTCGCTCCCCGCCTGGAACAGTCGTGTAGTCGCATGGAACAACTATAGTAATAGCGACGATATCGGTTTTTCACGCGCCTCACTCGACACGTTTTCCCTCTCCACGAACCAGGTGACGCGGGTCTCGAAGTCCCAGCTGAGCGCCATCCAAATGCACACTACTCTGCCGCGCGCGGGCGGCGGGCACAACGAGCTGCTGATATCCGATCACACGATGAGTCTGGCCCCCATTGCCAGCGTTCATGAGCCGCTCGTCCGGGTGTCGCTCCCGCGCACGTCGGGCGGTCGCATAACGGTCAACTCGGGGACGCACGAGACCGCGCAAGACACCCGGGTTCATTCTTCAGACATCGGCCTCAAGGACAATCTCACACTGCCAGTCGGGGCCTCGCACATCATCACGATCGGTACGGAGCTCGATCGTTTCGGTATCTGGAGGGCAGGATTGCCTGGCTCGTACGGGAGCTGGACTTTCGTCAGTCTGGATAGCTTCGAGCTGGGTCTGGCCGATCGCTATGAGCTGGCGCTGGACTTTGGAGGCGGGATCGCGCCGCTCGCCGGAGGACAGTACGCCGCCTATCTGAGCGACCAGTGGGAGGCGCATCCCCGTCTTTCCATTACCGCAGGCCTCCGAGCTGACATGCTCGCGCTCGATGGCCACGCGCCATATCACTCTGGTGTCGACTCTCTATTCGGTCGACGCACGGACCAAATGCCGCGACGCCGAGTCGAGCTCGCACCGCGAGTTGGATTCATTTGGGATGTATCCGGCACTCGGCACCAACTCATACGCGGAGGCGCCGGCATTTTCACCGGCCGATACCCGCTCGGGTGGGCGCATACCTCGCTCTCGAGTTACGGGGCTGGCGTCGGCTTGCTGCGCTGCGGCTTCTCACCGAGCGATCTCGGCCCACCACCGACTTTCAGCCCCGATCCTCGCTCACCACCCGCGGCATGCGCCAACGGGTCCGCGACTACCGGAAACAGACGCGCCGACGTGGACTTGCTCGATCGCAATCTGAGGATGATGCGGATCGTTCGCGGTTCGCTTGCCTATGAGGGCAGCGTGCCGGGTGGCCTGCGATTCACTGGCGAGGCACTGGTGACGCGCGCGCTTTCGGATTTTGTGTTCGTGAATCTCAACTTGCGGGATCCCGTGACGAGCGACCGGAACGGGCGAGTCATGTACGGGGCCATTGGCCCATTGGGTATTTCGGCGCCCAACCTCCGTTCCAACTTCTCCGAGGTGATCGATCTGAGAAATACGTCGGGGAGCCGCTCTTACCAGATCACGACAGGAGTAGAGAAGGAGCTGATCAGCCGTACGACTGGCTCGCTTTCGTACACGTACTCGCGAGTGCGCGATGCTGAGACGCCACTGGGTGCGAACATGCGCGGGACTGCGGTGTGGGCGAGTGCCCGGGTGTTGTCCGGGAGACATGACGATCTTACGCTGGGCACTTCGTCGAACGACATATCGCATCGTGTGGTGCTGACGGGCGTGTATGCGATGCCGCGGGCGCATTGGGGAACGCAGCTCTCATTTTATTACGTGGGAGAGTCCGGCAGGCCGTTCACCTACGTTGCATTTGGCACCCTCAGGCGCGGCGATCTCAACGGTGATGGAACGAACATCAATGATCCGATCTACGTTCCGCGCGACGCGCTCGACGATGCGGAGATCCTCTTTGCCGGAACTTCGGACTCGGCGGGTGCGGACAATTCGCCCGCTGCCCAGGCAACGCGCGTCATGCTTCAAAGAGCTGGTCTCGAGCAGCTCCTGCAAAGCACTCCCTGTCTCAACAAACAGCGGGGCCGAATCATGGCGCGTAACAGTTGCCGTGAGCCGCGGTCGAACACCACCATTGCATCGGTGAGGCAATCGGTCCCAATCGGCGGGCGCTCAGTCGAGGCCCAGCTCGACGTCTTCAACGTGCTGAATCTGCTAAGCAGTCGCTGGGGTCTGCGTCGTCAGGCGGCGCCGCTGCTTCTCGAGCAGGTCGGCCAGACCGCGGGGCCAGTGGAGAAGTCGCAGTCGATTTTTCGTTTCGATGCCACGGCGCCACGCTGGACAACCGTGGTCGCCGAGTCCGCGTTCCAGCTGCAGTTCGCGCTGCGATACAGGTTTTAAAAGCGAAGGCGGCTGCGCAGACGCTCGAAGCGGGGATCCCCTCGCAGATCGCCGAACATCGGCAGCATGATATTCTCGGATAAAGAAAGGTCGTCCACCGACCGATTGAGCCACTCGAATGCCTGATCGCGGTTACCCAATCCGGCATTCACAACGGCAACCTCGAACGCGCCCTGTTTGCTGCGCTGCCAATGCGCAGTCACATCTGCCAGGACAGCAAGAGCCTCACGCCGCTGGCCTGAGTGCGCCAGCGCAAACCCGAGCCACCCGCGGCCCCGATAGTCGGCCGGATTGTCCTGGTACGGACGCAACGCGGCGACGGCTGCCGGCCAGTCTCCCTTCATCGAGTGACACGTGGCCGCGTACGACGGGATGCGCTGCAGTCGCGGTCGGATCGCCTCCAGCGATTTGAGTCGCGCCAATCCCTGCGCGTACTGACCATTCGCGCACTGCGCCCGTGCCAGTTCAACGTGCGCGCCGGCCGACAGGGGATCGAGGTCGACCATGCGATTGGCCTCGGCCAGAGCGTCGGCTGGTCGCTCTTTCCAGTAGGCAAGGGTGATCAGCGTCCGATAAGTGCGATACTGGCCTGGATCGAGCGCTCTAGCCCGCTCCAGCTCCTTCTCGGCCGCCGCGAAGTCATACCGCAGGAGTAGCAGTAAGCCAACTGTGGCGTGCGCGTCGCTGAGTGAATCATCCAGAGCGACAGCTTTCAGCGCGGCTTCCTCGGCGAGCGCGTACACTTCGCGAGCTGAGCTCGCCACCCCCTGGCTCAGAAGCGATACGAGATACATTCGTGCCAGACCGGCATACGCGGCCGCGTACGTGGAATCGAGCGCAATCGCCTTCCTGAAGTAATCCACGCTCAACTGCATACCACTGTCGCTGCGGAGGAGGGCAGGGTCGCTGCCGCGAAGGTACAGATCATAAGCGGCGATGTTCTGCGTTGGTGCGCGCCGAAGCGCAGCTATTGTGCGTCCACCAAGTCGAAGATCCAGCTCGCGGGCTACCGCGGTGGCTATTTCGCTTTGAACGAGGAAGATGTCCTTCAGCTCGCGATCGTAAGTTTCGGCCCAACGGGTTGAGCCGTCGTGACCATCGACAAGGCGTACCTGAACGCGAATTCTCTGGCCAATCTTCTGCACTCCGCCCTGGAGGATGTTGGCGACGTGCAGACTGTCTGCAATTTGCCGCGGATCCAGGTCACTCTTATTGAAAACGAACGCGGAGGTACGAGCGACGACTCGCAGACGATCGATCTTCGCCAGACCGCCGATCAGCTCCTCGGTGAGGCCGTCGGCCAAGGGTCCATCGCGAGGATCGCCGCTGACGTTGGCGAGGGGGAGTACCGCTATAGAAGCACCCGCGGTTGCAGACGCGGGACCCTCGGCGACGCGCGGTAGAAGGCGCGAGCCGACGAGAGCCAGTGCTGCCAGCACCAGCGCAGCAACGCCATACAACACCATCGCGCGTCGTCGCACGCGGAATGGAGCCGCGATGGGTTGCGCGGTATTCGTCGCTGCTTCTGGCGGAAGCAGCGATGGCGTGGCCGAGTCAGTGTCTCGCTCTCGCTTCGTGGTCGGTCCGGCGCCGCGAACCACCACGGACTCGGATTTTGCGCGCGCGCGGACCTCGGCGACCAGGGCGGCCACCGCCGGACCAACGCTCGTTCCGAGCTCCTGACCCACGATCGCTTCGTAACGCTCCGCGTATCTCAACGCCGCCGCGTGATCTCCCGCGTTCATCAGCGCGCGAATCAAACCGATTGCATGCTTGCTACTCACCGGATCCGTGTCGATCAGCTTGAGTAGCCAACGCGCGGCGGCTGCGAAGTCGTTTGCATCTTCTGCGCTCTTCGCCAGCCGTTCCAGCGCCTCCGTGTAGCTGCGTTCGATACGATCGCGCTCTGCTTCCATCCACTGCTCGAATTCCGGCGCGTCATTGAGATAGAATCCCTCGAGGAACGGCCCGCGATACATCTCGACGGCGGCTTCGCGCTCTCCCCGGGATAGCGCATTCGCAAAATCACCAATGTCGCTGCCGATGCACGCGGGGTTGAGGCAGACCGGATTCAAGCCGGTGAAAACGCTTTCGTCCAGCGACGTGCGAATAGCATACAGCAGCTGCTCGAGCGAATGACGCGCGCGCGACTGGGGGACATCGGGCCAGAACAGGCCGAGCAGCTGATCGCGGCTGCGACCCCGTTCTCCGGATGCCGCGAGAACGGCGAGCAGTGCGAGCCTGCGGCGCTGGTGTCCGTGCTCGCCGAGAATCGTGTCGTCCGCCGCTCCGACGAGTCTGAGCGTGCCGAACGTCCGAAGGCGGAATCGTGGCACCGCTGGCGTCTCTAATGGAGTGGTACTCACGAATCCAACCTAGGACGCCACCAGGAATGCGCAACTCTGATCGAAGCCTGATTGAACTCTGATCCAAGTCTGAATGCTGGATGAGGGCGCCCCCTCAGGTTTGGGGCTCTACACTGACCCTGGAGTCGAGCATGCGCATCCAACCCGCAGCAATCATCACGTTCGCGTTCCTCATCGCGTGCGCGCCGGATCGTCCCGACGCGACCGGTCCGAACGCCAGCCTCGGTGCAGTATCTCGTAACGGCGTTCCTTTCAATGAAGGACTGGCAAGCCCTGCCTGGCAGAAGACAGCAGGCAACCTCGTTTCGCAGGCGAGCTACGCCGCGGTTCAGGCGACGCACGTATACCCGATATTGGGTGTCGCCGAGTACCTGGCGGTGCAGCGGGCTGAAGCTGCGATCGGTCACGCCGGTGGTCGTAAACGTCTCGAAACCGATCGCGGTGCAGTCGCCGGCGCGTCAGTGGTCACGTTGAGCTACCTGTTCCCCGCGCGGGCGCAAGCGCTCGAAGATTCGGTTACCGCACAGGCGAACGCTGGTCCAGGCCAGCCGCACCCCGCCTTTGCGGCCGGCGAGGCGATTGGTCGCGCGGTCGGGGCCGAGATTGTCGCGCGGTCGCGAGGCGACAAGTTCGACGCTCCCAACACCGCGACGCCGCCGGCAGGCCCCGGATATTGGACGAGCAGCGCGAATCCTCCCCAGCCGGTCGCAGGTGGGACCCTGCCGGGAGTTACTCCGTGGTTCCTTACTTCCGCCGACCAGTTCCGCCCGGGACCGCCGCCCGCATTCGGAGGTGCAGCATTCAATGCTGCACTGGCGGAAATTCGGCAGATCTCGGACACCCGCACGACTCGGCAGACAGAGATCGCCGCCTACTGGGCGTTGAGCAACGGCACGCCGACGACGGCGGGGTTCTGGCTAGACGTTGCGTCGCAAGGGATCGCCGAGCACGCCTTATCGGAGCGCGAGGCGACGCACCTCTACGCGCTGCTGAGTGCAACGATGTTCGACTCACAAATCGGCTGTTGGGACGCGAAGCTCACCTACTGGTTGATTCGGCCGTGGAAGGCGGATCTCGGGATCAGCGTCGTCGCGGCCGTCGGGAAACCCAACCACCCGTCCTATCCGTCTGGGCACAGCTGCCTCTCGGCTTCAGGTGCGGAAGTGTTGAAGCTGTTCTTCCCGGAGAAAAGTGCGCAGCTCGACGCGATGGTGATCGAGGCGGGACTGTCACGGATGTACGGCGGCATTCACTACCGGTTCGACATCGATGCCGGTCAGACCCTCGGACGCAGTGTAGCCCGATTCACAATTGCGGCGGATCGTTCAGGGCATTCGGTGTTAACCGCGCACGACCGCGATGAACACGATGGCGATGCCGGAGAGCGACAGCATCGCGGCGATGATCAACAGCAGCACCACTAGTACTCG
>DASYIM010000247.1:0-7987 GCA_035997625.1 Gemmatimonadaceae bacterium | reverse complement strand
GGCGCCGTGGTGACGATCGAGCCGGGGATTTACCGTCCTGGTTGGGGCGGAGTTCGCATTGAAGACGACGTTCACCTGGCCGCCGCTGGGCCGGAGATACTTACGGATTTCACGCGAGAGCTGGTCGAGGTCGTATGAACGTTCCCGATGCACGGTCCCCGCATCCCGCTTTCCGCATCCCGCTTTCCGCATCCCACTTCGCGCTCCCCGCTTCCCGCTTCCCGCTTCCCGCTAAATGACGATGATCGATCTCCGCTACGTGAAGAAGCTGGTTGAAATGCTGGACGAGTCGAGTGTGGATTCGATCGAGATCTCCTCTGACAAGGGGATGAAGATCAGGATCTCGAAGACCCCGCAGCAGCGCGGCGCGGTGCAGGTGGCGGCGCCGATGGCGATGCCCGCCCTCCTTCCTGCCGCGGTGCCCGCTTTGCCTGCCGCCCCCGCGGGAGTCGCTTCGTCGGGCGTAGAAGTGCCCAAATCGGAGGCTGCGAAGTCTAAGTACCTGGAGGTCAAGTCGCCGATGGTGGGCACCTATTACGGCGCCCCAGAGCCGGGAGCGAAAGCGTATCTCTCGGTCGGCGACAGAATCAGCAAAGGTCAGATACTCTGCATCATCGAAGCAATGAAAATCATGAACGAAATCGAGTCCGAGTTCGACGGCGTGGTGAAGGAGATTCTCGCGCAGAACGCCCACCCGGTGGAGTACGGACAAGTCCTTTTCCGCGTAGATCCCAATGGCTGAGAAATTGAATCCGCCTGCCCCGAGGCAGGCTGCACCGACTCCATCCTCCCCGTCAGGCCCGGCGTTCGACTACAAATCAGTGCTCCAGCACATGATTCAGTCGAACGCATCGGACCTTCACCTCAAGGTGGGCCGTCCGCCGACGCTGCGCATCGACGGTCACATGATTGCTCTCGAGACGCCGCCGCTGCGCCAGGAAGATTTGCGCAGCCTCGCCGAGCAGATCATGGCGCCCAAGAACATCAAGGAGTTCTCGGAGCAGAAGGAGTCGGACTTCGCGCTGGCGGTGCCCGGCATTGGCCGCTTCCGCGTCAACGCATATCAGCAGCGCGGAACGATCGCCTACGCGCTGCGAACGGTACCGTTCCAGGCGAAGACGATCGCCGAGCTGAACCTCCCCGATGTCTGCGAGCGAATCTCGCTAATGCCGCGCGGGCTGATTCTGGTGACGGGGATTACCGGATCCGGAAAATCGACGGCTCTCGCGTCGATGCTTCACTACATCAATCAGAACCGGCACGCGAACATCATCACCATCGAAGATCCGATCGAGTTCCTGCACCGCGACATCAAGAGCAGCATCAACCAGCGCGAAGTCGGCACCGACACCAACAGCTTCGCCCAGGCGCTGCGCCGAGTGTTGCGTCAGGACCCCGACATTCTGCTGGTCGGCGAGATTCGAGATCTGGAGACTCTGGACATCGCGCTCAAGGCGGCTGAGACGGGTCACCTGGTGTTCTCGACGCTGCACACGACCGACGCGACGCAGACCATCAACCGTATCCTTTCCTTCTATCCACCGCACCAGCAGACGGAAGTACGCTACATGCTGTCGACGGCGCTGAAGGCGATCATATCGCTGCGACTGGTGCGCCGTGCCGACAAGAAGGGCCGCGTGCCCGCCGCCGAGATACTCGTGAACACCGAGGCTGTCCGTGACCAGATGCGCGACATGACGAAGTCGATGAGCATTCCGCAGCTGATCAAGGATGGAGCGGTCCCCTATGGGATGCAGAGCTTCGACCAATCGCTGATGAACTGGTACTCCAAGGGAGTGATCACTTACGACGACGCTCTGTTCGCGGCTACTAATCCGGCGGAGTTCTCGTTGCGCGCCCAGGGAATCGGGTCAGCCAGCGATACATCCTGGGATACCGTCAAGCAGGAAGTTATCTGAGTTGCGGATTGCGGACTGAGTTCTGCGGAGTGGGAGACCAACGGCTACTGCTGATCAACGACTGATTGCGGATTGGGGAAACTCACTGCGGATCGCTGACTTATCCTCGGATTGCGGGCTGCGGACTGTGCGCGACCTGTCCGCAGTGCGCAGTTAGTGTCCCAACCCGCAATCAGTCGTCGATCAGCAGTTTCTGTTGGTCGCCCAATCACGCAGCAGTTAGCCCGCAGTCCGGAGTCCACCAAGGCCTGAATGTTCAAAAAGATTTTGATCGCCAATCGCGGCGAGATTGCCCTTCGCGTCATCCGCGCTTGCCGCGAGCTGGGGATTCTGACTGTCGCGGTGTATTCGGAAGCCGATCGCGAATCGCTGCACGTCCGGTTCGCCGACGACGACGTTTGCATCGGACCGGCCCCGGCGCGCGAGTCGTACCTCAACATTCCGCGAATCATTGCCGCCGCCGAGATCGCCGGGGCTGACGCAATACATCCGGGCTACGGTTTCCTCGCCGAGAACGCGGAGTTTGCGGAGACCTGCATCGCGTCCAACATCAGCTTCATCGGACCTACGCCGCAGCAGATCCGGGTCATGGGCGACAAAGCAGCGGCGCGCAAAACCATGCAGGACGTCGGCGTCCCGATCATTCCAGGCACGCCGGGGCCGATCGAGGATTCGGACGAAGCGCTGAAATTCGCGCGCGACATCGGATTTCCGGTAATCATCAAGGCGGCGGCCGGCGGAGGCGGGAAGGGAATGCGCGTCGCCACCGATCCGGAAGATTTTGCGCGATCCTTTCAGCTTGCCCGCTCCGAGGCTTTGTCGGCATTCGGAAACGGCGATGTCTACGTCGAGAAGTATCTCTCGCGCCCGCGTCACATCGAGTTCCAGATCATGGGCGACCGGCACGGACGCGTCATCCACCTCGGCGAGCGCGACTGCTCTGTGCAGCGCCGGCACCAGAAGCTGATCGAGGAAGCTCCCAGCCCGGCGATGACGCCAGAGCTGCGCGAAAAAATGGGGGAAGCGGCGGTCAAAGGCGCCAAGGCGATCGACTACGTCGGCGCCGGCACCATCGAGATGCTGCTGAACGAGGACAAGTCGTTCTACTTCATGGAAATGAACACCCGCATCCAGGTCGAGCACCCGGTGACCGAGATGCTGACAGGGGTCGATCTGGTTAAGGAACAGATCCGGGTCGCTGCGGGCGACAAACTGTCGATCACGCTGCCGATCGAGCGTCGCGGGCACGTTATCGAGTGTCGCGTGAACGCGGAAGATCCAGCCCGGAACTTCCAGCCATCACCGGGTCGTATTGACGTCTTTCATCCGCCCGGCGGGCCTGGAGTTCGTCTCGACACCCACGTCTATGCAGGGTACACCGTGCCGCCCTTCTATGACTCGTTGCTGGCCAAGCTCATTTGTCAGGGACGCGATCGCCCGGAAGCTCTGCGGCGCATGCAGGTCGCGCTGGAGAGCTTCATCGTCGAGGGTGTCACGACTACGATTCCATTTCTGGGTCGCGTAATGGCCAACAAGAAATTCCAGGAAGGTGCGGTGGACACCAAATTCCTCGAGCGCGAAAGCCAGCTGATGAAGGAGCCTGCAAGTGCGGCTTGATGTGTTCTACACGCCGGTTCAGGCGAAGCCAGCCGATACCGCGGGAAGGCTTGTTTGCGTCGTCGATGTCCTCCGCGCTTCGACGACAGTCGCCACAGCGCTTGGCAACGGCGCCAAGACCGTGATGCCCCTCGAAGGCGCGGATGAGGTGATCTTCCGCTCCAAGGAATTTCACCGCTCGCAGATTATTCTGGCCGGCGAGCAGAAGATGCAGCCCATCGCCGGATTCGACCTTGGGAACTCACCGCAGGACTTCACCAGGGAAGCCGTCGAGGGCAAAACCATCCTCATAACCACCACCAACGGCACCAGGGCGCTTTTGGGGGTACAGGGTGCCCGTGACATAGTTATAGCTTCATACGTCAACTTTACAGCGGTGCTGGCCATGATGAAGGTCGCGGCCAGCTCAAACACGGACATTGCGATCATCTGCGCGGGTGAAGAGGGTGGATTTACCCTCGAGGACGCAGCGTGCGCTGGACGCTACGTCCGGGCGATTCCAAAACGCGCCGATTCGGTGCAGCTGAACGACGCAGCGTCCGCTTCCGTGCTGATCGAAAAAAAATATGGCGAGAACATCGCGAAACTCTTCAAAGAATCGACCCACGGACAAGCGCTCGAAGCGGCAGGATTTGGTGACGACCTCGCCGCCGCCGCGGAAGTGGACTCCTATCCTGTGGTCCCGATCTACCAGGAGCGACAGATCACGAAGCTCGGGCCGGAACGGGCACGATAAGCCCTCCAGCTCGGCGCTGGCCCGCGAGATTCGCGGGATCGTCCTCCTTCTCTTCGGGATCTTCCTCGCCGGCGCCCTCGCCGCCGAGGGCTACACCCAGCTCCATGGCAACGGCAACGTAAAAGGAAACTTCGGCTGGGTCGGAGCGCTGCTTGCGCATCCGATTGCCTTGCTGCTGGGATGGCCGGCCGCGGCGATTTTGCCCATCGCTCCCGCCGCGCACGCTCTGAGACTCTTCGGCAGACTTGGCGAGCGGAAGGACAGATCGTGGATGGTATTTCTGCTCGGCATGGTCGTGCTGCTGCCGATCACTTTTGGGTTGGCACAGGGTGGAATCCGCGAAGCCACCGGGCTGGCGGGAATCTGGGGAGCGTTCTCAGCCTTCTACGTTTTACAATTTGCGGGCGCCGCGGGGGCGTGGATCCTGATGGCGATTGCCTACAGCGTGCTGATGGCGGCCACGCTGTCGTGGAATCCGATCCGGGTCGTCGTCGCCAAGCGGGTGAGAACGCTGGATGAAGCCCTCGCCGCGCCGACCCCCGCCGAGCGCTCGGGACTCGACCCGACCAAGGAAATCGTGGTTCAGGCGCCCAACAGCGCCGCCAGCGTCATCTCGGCAACGCTTCTCGAGCCGACGCCGGAAGAGATGCCTCAGCTAGATCTCTCGCTCATGAAGCAGCCGCTCGACGAGCAGCCGGTGCTGCCGATAGAGAAACGGCGGGAGAAGAAATCCAAGGCGGCAAGAGCGGCGGAGAACGCCGAGCGGATCAACGCGGCAATCGAAGCCTTTGAGCCGAATGACAATTTCACGGACGAAGATCTTCCTGCACCCGAGCTGCTGACCCCGCCACCTCCGCGCAACGCCGACGTCGGCAAGCGGGAGCTGGACGCGATGGGCGTCAAGCTGATGGATGCGCTGCGAACTTTCCGAGTAGAGGGCGAGCTGGTCGGTCGCACGACTGGTCCCGTGGTGACGCAGTACGAGGTTGCGCCGGCGGCAGGCGTGAAGGTGCGCCAGATCGCCAATCTGTCGAATGATCTGGCGCTGGCAATGCGCGCGCAGAGCATCCGCATCGTGGCGCCCATTCCGGGGAAAGGAGCGGTCGGTGTCGAAGTCCCGAACCCCAACCCGGAGATGGTTGCGTTCCGCGAGCTGATCGAGTCGCGCGATTTCCAGAACGCGCGCGCCGCACTGCCGATCGCGCTTGGGAAGGACCTCGAGGGCAGGCCGGTCATCGCCGACCTGGCGAAGATGCCTCACCTGTTGATCGCCGGAGCGACGGGGTCTGGAAAGTCCGTCTGCATCAACACGCTGATCACGTCGCTGGTCTATCGCCACACTCCGACGACGCTGCGATTCCTGATGGTCGACCCGAAGATGGTGGAGCTGTCGGTCTACAACGTGTTGCCGCATTTGCGGCACAAGGTCGTCACCGACAATCGCGATGCGGCAGCAGTGCTCAAGTGGGCGGTGCTCGAGATGCAGGATCGTTACGAGCTGCTCGCCGCGAATGGCGCGCGCAACATCCAGGATTTCAATCGCAAGGTCCAGGAAGGGCAGAAGCTCAAGAACGTCAAGCGCAAGGACGTCGCGTTCGAGGAGCTGGAGTACAAGGGCGGGATCGTTCCCTACATCGTGGTCGTGATCGACGAGCTGGCGGATCTCATGATGACGGTGCAGGCTGAGATCGAGACGCCGTTGGCGATGCTGGCGCAGAAGGCCCGCGCGATCGGCATCCATCTCATTCTGGCGACTCAGCGCCCGAGCGTGAATGTCATCACGGGTTTAATCAAGGCGAACTTCCCGAGCAGGATCGCGTTCCGGGTCGCCTCACAGGTGGACAGCCGCACCATCCTCGACGGCATTGGCGCCGAGGCGCTGCTCGGCAACGGCGACATGCTGTTCATTCCTCCCGGAAAGTCGGAGCCGTCACGTCTGCAGGGTGCCTTTATCTCGAGCGAGGACACCGAGCGTCTTATGGGTTGGTACGAGGTGCGTCGCGAGGAGCGGAAGGCAGCGTTCGAGGCGCAGGGGCTGTTCGTCGATACCGGCCCGAGCGAGACGGACATCATCGAGACTATCCGTCGCAAGGAAGCGGAGGAGGCCGGCGGCAGCGACGGCGAGACGCTCGACGATTCCGATCGCGACAAGCTTTTCCGGGAGGCGGCGGAGGTCGTCATTCAGCATCAGCAGGGATCGACATCGCTGCTGCAAAGGCGGCTGAAAGTCGGTTACGGTCGTGCGGCGCGCATCATCGACCAGCTCCACGCGGCCGGTATTCTTGGCCCGCCTGACGGGTCAAAGCCGCGGGACGTGCTCGCAGGCCTCGATGATCTGGAGAGGATCGCGGGGCCGCGAACTTAGAAGGGCAACTGAAGACTACCTGCTAAGTGCTTTGTGCGGAGCAGCTAGGGGCCACGAGTCGGCTCGAAGCTGCGAGCCGCTCCGCCCGACGCTCCGAGCAGGTAGTCTTCCGTGAAAAGCTCGCCGCTCCCAGCCGCTTCGCCCACAGCTCCCAGCTGCTCTTAATAAGCGATCCTAGTCTTTGCCCGCGTACTCGCGTACCAGCTGGTACGTGTACTCGACCCCGTCATAAAACGACTTCACCAGGATGCGCTCGTCCCGCCCGTGCGCTCGAATGTCGTCCATGTCCAGAAAAACTCCGCTCACTCCGTAAGTCGGAATTCCCGCCTGTCGTAGCGGCGTGCCGTCTGTTGCGCCGGTTTCCATCTGCGGAATCACCGGGACGCCGGGCCAGAGGCGCGCCGTCACTTTCTCGAGCGGCTTGACGATCGCATCGGTCAACGGTGACGCCCCGGCGGGCTTGCGCGGCCCGTCGTCGACGAAGGTGACCTTCACCGAATCGTCGGCAACTACACGGACGAGGACCGCTTTGACGTCGTCCGGCATCTCGCCGGGGAGAATCCGGCAATTGACGACGGCGCGTGCGCGTTGGGGCAGCGCGTTGGGCGCGTGGCCGCCCTCGATCATCGTCGGCGTGCAGGTGGTGCGCAGCTGCGCATTGTAAAACGGCGACCGCGACAGACGCGCCGCACTGGCAGAGTCCTTTGGATTTCCCGCGATCGTGCGCATATCAGCGCTTATCTCTCCCGTCTCGAGCTGGGCCGACCGCTCAAAGTACGCTTTCGTGGTCTCGGTCAGGCGCACGGGAAAGCGATAGCGGGCCACGCGTCCGATCGCGTCAGCCAGACGGGCAATTGCGTTGTCCGGCGTCGGCAGAGAGCTGTGGCCGCCCTTGTTGGTCACCTCGAGGGCAAACGACTGATAGAACTTCTCACTCGTCTGGAGCGCGCGAAGGAGTGGCTTCCCATTCTTGATCAGTGGGTCACCCGAGTCCACGTTGAGCGCGTACTCGGCGTCGATCAGATCGCGATGGTTTTGTACCAGCCACGTCATTGCGTTGTATCCGCCGCCACCTTCCTCGCCGGCGGTGAGGGCGAGAATCAGCGTGCGCTTCGGAACGATTTTCTCGCGCTTCATCCGCAGCAGCGCCGCAGCTAACGTCGTCGCGCCATCCTTGATGTCGCTGGTGCCGCGTCCGTAAAAGAATCCGTCCTGCTCGGTGAGCTTGAACGGATCCAGCGACCAGTCCGAGCGCAGCGCCTCCACGACGTCAATGTGGGCGATGAGCAGAATCGGCTTGGCGGATTTATCGGTGCCCCGCATCCGGACGATGACGCTCGAGTCCTTGTC
>DASYIM010000246.1:0-3770 GCA_035997625.1 Gemmatimonadaceae bacterium | reverse complement strand
GCAACTATATAGTAGCTCAGCCCCAATCAGACGCTCGGGTTTTCACAAACTCAATACACGATGATGAAGTTGACCCCCGCTGTCGTTTGCCTGTCGCTGAAGGTGTCCCCTTTGGCCAGGATCGGCTGGCTCGCCCGGTCCATGCGCACCTCTCCACGCAGCACTACATGATCGGTGAACTTGTAGGCCGGGGTGAACGTTCCCTCTGAAAGGGTCGTTTTGAAATCCGTCCCCAAGCGCGTCCCACCGTCGTCGTGCAGCGTCTCACCGCGCAGGGCGACGGAGAGCTTGCTGGTCAATGCGACCGTGGCGTAACCAGCGATCCCTTTCCACGTCGCGTCCGATCCAGGATTGACGCGACTGGTGCCGTTCTCTGTTCCGTAATCGCCATTCACGCCGAGGGTCAGCGTGCTGGTTGGCTTGATCGTGGCGACGATGTCGAAGACGTTCCGTCTCGTGTGATTGTCGTTCTCGATCTCCGGGCCTCCGATCCAGTTGAGCAGCACGCTGAACGGCGCTACCGGAGTCAGAGTGAGCTGCGCGCCGACAGACTTTGCACGGTTGTTGTCGTGCACCAGGTCCCACCCATTCACCACCTCGAGCATCCCCGCCACCTTGCTGGAGAAGGCGTAGCTCGCTTTCACCCCCGTGTGCGTGAACGGAATCGCGTAGCCAAAGAGGATCGACCGGCTGTAATTGTCGTTGTAGCCGTCGTATCCCTCGATCAGCTCGTAACCCATGTGAGTGACGTACTTCCCGACGTCGAAGCGCAGGCCCGAACCGAGCGGCGCGATGTAGCTCGCGAAAACCTGCTGCAGGTCGAACTGGGCGACGGTCTGATCCTGCGCTTTCGAAACCTGGGGGATGGAGTTGCCACCGGTAATGTCGAGGCGAAAGCCGGCGTCGTTCGGTTTTGACGCTGCGATCTGCACTACCAGCTCGGCGACGTCGAGGTTGAAGGAATTGTCGTTGAAGTCGAATACGCGGTAACTGTTCGTGCCGGTCTCGGGGCGATTGCCGTTGTACTGGTAGGCGCTGGAGACGAAGGCGTTGACGGCGATCAGGTCGAACCATTTTGGAATTGCAGCGGCAGTCGCGGTGGTGGACGCCGGGGCGCTATCGGTCGCAGCCTTGCCGGACTCTGTCCGCGGCAGACTGGCAACGATCTGTGAATCTGTCCGCGGCGGGCCCGCGGCTTGCCCGCCGGCAGAAGCCGCAACCGACAATACGAGCATCGCTATGCGAGCGACGGCGATTGTGCGATGCATCATCTCGTCCTCCTCAGGTGGTGGTGTTGGGTTTGCCACGTTGGCAGATCAAGCGAGACTCATGGCGGGTTCTCCCAGCGCGCGGCGCTGAACCTCGTCGGCCGTGACTGGGGTGAGCGCTGCGTTATCACGCTCGCCGGTACGGATGCGGATGACTTGTTCGAGCGGCTGCACGAAGATTTTTCCGTCGCCGACTTCACCGGTGCGAGCGCCGGCCAGAATCGCGTCGATCGTCGCCTCGACGAACGGCTGCGAGCAAGCCATCTCGATCTTTACTTTTTCCCGGAACTCGAGTACGACCGACGACCCGCGATAGTGCTCGACCAGCTCCTGCTCGCCGCCGTGCCCGCTGACGCGGCTGATGCTGATCCCGGTTACTCCGGCTTGAAACAGTGCTTCCTTGACCGCCCCGAGTCGCTCGGGGCGGATGACGCAGCTAATGAGTTTCATCAGGCTCTCCGGATGATGTTTATCGTGAAACGGCGATCACTTATGAAACCTTCTTGAGCGGAACCGACGTTTCGGTCTGAAACACGACCGCCGATGACAAATCCGCCTGATCGGGGTAAGCCAGCGCGCCCATCTCCGCCAGGTCGAGCCCGTGCTCTTCGACCGCCGGGGACACGCGATGACCGTCCGTCAGCATCGAGGTGATCTTCCACGCGGCGTAGCCGGAGAGTCCGACCCATAGGATGTTCGTCGTGATGCCAATGAGTTGCGCCGCGAGCTGACTGGCGTCGCCGTAGAAGAGGCCCGTCACGTTGCCGGCGACACCGTTGGTGCCGTCGCCATAGGTGCCGTCCGCGAAAAGACCGACCGCCAACACTCCCCAAACCCCGTTGACGAAATGCACCGAGCTCGCGCCAACGGGGTCATCTATTCTCAGCTTGCGCTCGATGAATACGACGGCGACGCAGACCAGCACGCCGGCGATACCTCCGATCAGCACGGCCACTGGAGCAGTGACAAAAGCGCAGGGCGCCGTGATCGCGACGAGACCGGCGAGCAGCCCGTTGGCGAGCATCGATGGATCGGGCTTGCCGTAGAGTCTCCAGACGTAGATCATCGCCGCGATTGAACCGGCGGCGCCGGCGAGCATCGTGTTGGTGGCGATGACCGCGATGCGCGAGTCCATGCCCGCCAGTGTGGACCCGGGGTTGAAGCCGAACCAGCCGAACGCGAGGATGAACGTGCCGAGCAGCGCCATCGGGATGTTGTGTCCGGGAATGGCGTTGGCGGTTCCATCGGCGTTGTATTTCCCGCGCCGTGGGCCGATCAGTTTCCCGGCGACCAGTGCCAGCACGCCGCCCGTCATGTGCACCACCGACGATCCGGCAAAATCAACGTGGCCGTGACCGAGCCCGACGTTCCTGCCCAGTGCCGCCAGCCAGCCGTTGCCCCACACCCAGTTGGCGTAGATCGGGTAGATGATGCCGGCGATGAAGACGGAGAAGATGCAGAAGGAAGAGAATTTCCAGCGTTCAGCCGCCGCCCCGGTGGGAATCGTGGCGGTGGTGTCCATGAACACCATTTGAAAGAGGAAGTACGCGAAGATCGAGGCGTTGTAGGCGACTCCCGTCAGGAAGAAGCCCTGCATGCCGAACAGTCCCCAGGCGTGGCCGCCGATGTTGACCGTGAATTCGGTGTTCAGCTTGTCGTAACCGCCCAACGTGGCGAGTGCGCCGATCCCACCGGCCTGCAGCGCAAAACCGACCGCCCAGTAGGCGAGCATCCCGATCGCGTAGACCATGAAGTTCATGGTCATGGTGTGGCCGGCGTTCTTCGAGCGCGTGAAGCCCGTCTCGACCAGCGCGAAGCCGGCCTGCATGAACATCACCAGGAATCCGGCCAGCAGAGTCCACACGAAGTTGATCGATGTCGAGTTGGCAGCGGTCTGGGTGGCGACGGAATCGATCCTGGTGCTCGCTGCCTGCGCCATCAGCGCGACAGGCGACGCGAGCAAGCCGACGGCGAGTGTTGCACTCCTCATGAACCCCTTCACAGTTCTCCTCCAGCGCGACAGGTGAGTGTTGCTGACTGCGGCGACCCTTACGACCGGCACACCAACGAAAAACGAAAAGCCCCCGCCTTCATCGATCGAAGCGCGGGGGCATTAGCAGCGAACTTGAAGCTCTTTGCGACTCTACCCGGAACGCTCGATCACGCCCCACACCTGTGGGCGCGGACGGTTATTTCCCGGATTTGAATTGGACGCGCAGCGAGCAGTGATCAGCATGACGGAGACAGGGGTGGCGGGAGACGCGTAAATGCCAACGGGGGCAAGATTACCTGTATCTGGCCGCCTGTCAAGAGAAATGTGCAAAAAATGCAAACTCCCAAGCTCATCCGTGCAGGACTTCTTGCTCAATTGCCGCCGCGGACTGCATGATGTGCAGAATATGCACAGTTGGCGAGCCAGGGGAGGGGTATCAGACCCGCGCCTCAATATTCACCAACCGCTCCGCCGCCCTCTCGAGGGTCTCAAGCTTCTTACAGAACGCG
>DASYIM010000245.1:0-5075 GCA_035997625.1 Gemmatimonadaceae bacterium | reverse complement strand
CGCGGCCGAAGCGATTATCGCCAATGCGGCGTCGGTTGCCCCCGACGCCGCCTCCCTTCCACGCATCCCATCAGAATCCCAGCGCGCCGCCATCCAGGCGCCGCCGCACGCCCTGTTGGTGCTGGCTGGTCCTGGTGCCGGAAAAACATTTTGCCTCATCGAGCGCGTCCGGTATCTGATCGAGCAGCTGGCAGTGGACCCGGCAAGGATCTGCGTTTTTACCTTCACCAACAGGGCGGCCGGTGAGATAGCCGAGCGCCTGCACCGTGAGATCGGAGATCGTGTAGACCGCGTCAAGCGCGGCACCATACACGCCTTCTGCGCCGAGCTGCTGCGCGAGTTTGGCGAACGGGTCGATTTGCAGCCCGGTTTTGGGATTGCCGACGAGCCCTATCAGAAGTCGGTCCTGCGTCGCCTCAGGGTCCCGCCCAAAATGCAGAAGAGCGTCCTCGAGGCGTTCTCGCGGTATCGATTCCGCGGGGACGCGCTGGGCCAGCGCTATCAGAAGTACTACGACCGCTACCAGCGGATGACCGCCGAGCGCAACGTCGCCGACTTTGATACTCTGGTGCTCAAGACGGCGCAGCTCCTCCGCATGGATGATGTCGCGTCGCAGGTTCGGTCGCGCTGGGATGCCGTCCTCGTCGACGAGTTCCAGGACCTGAATCCAATTCAATACGCCATCGTCCGCCGTCTCGCCCAGGATCACCAGCATGTATTCGCTGTCGGCGACGACGAGCAATCTGTCTACTCGTGGACGGGTGCCGACCCGCGCGTTTTCACCTCGTTCCAGGAAGACTTCGCGATTCCACCCGACAAAGTCGTCCACCTGCGCGACAACCATCGTTGCCCGGCGTCGATTCTCGGCGTGGCCCGGCGGCTGATTGCCCACAACCCGGCGCTGTTCGCCGACCGGAAGCTTCAGCAAACGACGCACGAATCTCCGTTTGAGGTGGATGCGCTGGGCTTTTCCGATGACGAAGCGGAAACCGACTGGATAATGAATGACCTTCGCCTCGATCAGACAGCGCAGGACGGAGCGCTGGGCTGGGGCGATGTGGCGCTGCTCTATCGGACCCACAAGATCGGCAGCGCCATTGAGTCTGCGTTTCTCAACGCGGGAATTCCCTGCTGCCTCGCGCAGGGACGTGCCCTCGCCGACGATCGGGTGGTTGCCTACGTCCTCGCCGCGCTGCGCGTGATCGCGAATCCGGGCGATGAGATCCAGCAGGAGCTGTTCTACCAGGCTGTTCTGCCGGACGCGGTGTTCGACAGCGCGAGGGCGTGGGCGGAGGAGGCCGGGCGCACGCTGATCCACCAACTCGAGCACATGGCTCGCACGCTGCCCCGCGATCATAGCGACGCCAAAAAAATCTGGCGCGGGTTCTACGCTCTCAAAAACCTCGACGCTCTCGGGAAGACCCATAACTCTCTGGGTACGCTGGTGGAGAACATCCTCTCGGAAAAGGTCGGTACCTACCGCACCATTCTCGAGGATCACCAGGAAGAGCTCAGCGATCCTGCATCCCACGAGGAAGTCGTCTCGCTCGCCGACCGCTTGTTGCGTGCTGCCGAGGAAGGGAGGTCCGTCTGGATTCCGCGCTGCGGTGGCGCCGAGATTCCGGCGCGGAAAATGGTGATGGAGATGGGTATCAGATCCGTCGTTCTGGGTGGAACCCCACCGATCGATTCCGTGCGCATCACCGGGAACGATCTGCCGTCGCTGGGGCTCGGGCTCGGCCTTTTCAAGACGGCGCAGCTCGTGCGCACTCGCGGCTTTTCCAATTCCTTCCGGGATTTCACCGCGATCGATCTGGAGACGACCGATAAGGACGTGGATCGGGCCGAGATCGTCGAGCTGGCCGCGGTGCGAGTGCGCCATGGGAGGATTGTCGAGAAGTTTCACACCCTGGTGAAGCCGCGAGTCCCCATCACCGCCGGCGCCCTCGGCGCCCACGGCATTGCCGAGAGCGACGTCGCCAACGCTCCCCATTTTGAAGAGATGTGGCAGCAGTTCCGGGAGTTCTGCGGGTCCGACGTGCTCGTCGCCCACAACGGGTACATGTTCGACTTCCCGATTCTCCGCCGCATGGCGGCGAAGCTCCCGCGGGGCACCGACTTCTCAACATACGACACCCTGCCGCTGGCGCGTACGCTGCACGCCACCAGCCGGCGGCTCGAACACCTCGCCAAGCGCTACGGCATTCACGCCGGCCGCTCGCATCGGGCGCTCGACGACTGCCACACACTGGCGAAATTGTTTCCCGCCTTGAGCGAGACCCGCGTCGAGTACGCGCGCAAGACGGCGCTTGTCAACCTTCTCGACCAGCTCGGCGTCGCGCTCGCTCTGAGTGATCGGGGCTCCCTCTGCGACGAGGCGCGCAAGATCTTCGACCTCATTCCTCCGTATTCACTCGGCAGGCACAGCGAGTGTCTCGAGCTCTATCAGGACGAAGCGGGAGCTTGCGGCGATGCAGATCTGCCGACGGTGGACGAGCTCATTCGGCTGCTGGGCGGACATCAGTTGATGGAGCGACTCCGCGCAGAGAAGACGGCGGACAAACGATATCCGGAGACGATGGGCAGACTACGCCGGTTGATCGACGCCTGCGCTGAGGGCGATTTGTCGGAACAGATCTGCGCTTTTCTGGAGCGAGCGGTGTTGTCGAAGTACGACGGCGCGGAAGCAGAAAAAGGGCGTGTCAATCTCCTCACGCTCCACTCCACAAAAGGACTCGAGTTTTCGCGCGTCTACATAGTTGGAGTCGAAGACGAGCAGATGATACCGTTGCCGCGCGACGGCGTCGTCAACCAGCTGGAACTGGAAGAAGCCCGTCGGCTCCTGTACGTGGGGATGACGCGGACGAGGGATCGGCTGGTGATGACGCGCGTAAAGTCGAGAGGAACGCGGTCGACGGGCGGACACCGTTTTCTCGATGAGATGGGCGTGACCCCGCGGACCCCGTCAACTTAGTCGCGGTCTTTTTCGAGGACGACTCTAATTTGCCTTCGCGGCGCGAGTGACCCGCCAGATCGTGTTGCCGACATCGTCGGCGACGAGTAGCGAGCCGTCACCTCCAACGGCAACTCCCACCGGCCGTCCCATCGCGTCACCGTTGGATTTGACGAATCCCGTCAGAACATCGATTGCCTTGCCGGACGGCATGCCGCTGGCGAACGGAACGAATATGACTTTGTAGCCGCTGAACGGCACACGATTCCACGACCCATGCTGCCCGACGAACATCCCGTTGTTGAAGCGCTCTGGCAGCGCCTTCGCGGCTGACCAGGCAAGTCCGAGCGATGCGGTGTGCGAGCCCAGCGCGTAGTCGGGTTGAATCGCGTGCTCGACGAGGTCCAGTCGTTGCGGTTCCACGCGGCCGTCGACATGGACTCCGTAGTACGTGTACGGCCAGCCATAGAATCCGCCGTCCCGCACCGACGTCATGTAATCCGGAACCAGATCGGCGCCGAGCTCGTCCCGCTCGTTGACCGAGACCCACAGCTTGTTGGTCTGCGGCTCCCACGCCATGCCGACCGGATTGCGTAGTCCTGTGGCGAAGACGCGATGGGTTCCCGTGGCGCGATCTATCTCCCAGATGGCGGCGCGTCCTTCCTCGTGGAGGATTCCGTTCTCGGCGGCGTTGCTGTTGGACCCGACGGCGGCATAGAGCTTCGTTCCATCCGGACTGGCGATGACGTTCTTGGTCCAGTGATGGTTGATGCGCCCGGCGGGAAGATCGACGACGTTCACCGGCTGCGCGACGATATTCGTCGCCCCCTGACTGTAGGGGAAGCGCACGATCCCGTCGGTGTTGGCGACATACAGAGCATCACCAACGAGCGTCATTCCAAATGGCGAGTGCAGGTTGGTCAGGAAAACCGATTTGGTGTCGGCGACGCCATCGCCATCTGTGTCGCGCAGCAGGACAATCCGGTTTGCGCTCGGCACCCCGCCGCCGGCCTTTGACTGGAACAGCTTGAAGAAGAATCCTTTGACTCCCCGCGCGTCGTCGGGCCGCTTGGGAGCGTTGGTCTCGGCGACGAGGACGTCGCCGTTCGGCAGGACATACAGCCAGCGGGGATGGCTCAAACCGCGGGCAAATGGGCGCACCGCGAGTCCGGCGGCGGCGACAGGCGTCTCGTCCCCGGGCCAACCCTCGGCTTTTACGATCTTCATCACCGGAATCAGCGATGTCTTTGGACGCGGGATGAGCGGGTGCGGGCCCATCTCCGCGGTAACAGGGACCCGTGCCGGAACCCCGCACGAAACGGTCGCCAGCCCAGCGGCGGCGACGCAAAGCCTAATGAGACTGATTCGCATCAACGATTTCCGGCGCAAGATTCACGCGAATGTGCAACGAATGGTAAGTTTGATTTCATGTCAGGGCGCGGACAGCAGCTAACGCGCGGCGAGTGGCGCGTCGCCGTCGGCGGAGAGGAAACCTCTGCGATTTTCGAACCGCCATCCACCAGCACCGACAAGTCAACCGTTTTCGTTTTCGCGCACGGGGCGGGCGGAAACATGAACGACCGGGGCGTGGTGCAGACCGCCAATGCATTCCGCGAGCGTGGCATTGGGGTTGTCCGCTTCAACTTTCTGTACAAGGAAAAGAAATCGAGCCGGCCCGATGCGATGCCCCGGCTAAAGGAGACGTTCGCGGCGGTGGTTGCCCGGGCGCGCGAGGAGCTGGATCCGGCCTCGCTCATAATCGGGGGCCGGTCCATGGGCGGGCGCGCCGGGTCGATGCTCGCCGCAGAGGGCTTCGATTGCAGCGGATTGCTTCTTCTCGCGTATCCGCTTCACCCGCCCGGCAAGCCGGATCAGCTTCGTGACGCGCATTTGCCGTCGATCGCGGTGCCGGTGATCTGTTTCAATGGGACGCGGGATCCGTTCTGCACGCCGAGACTGATGGAGGACGTGCTCAAGCGGGTCAAGACGGATTGGGAGATGCACTGGGTTGAGGGCGCGGATCACAGCTTCCACGTCTCGAAATCCTCGGGGACTACGGATGGTGAGGTGCTCGAGGGGATCGCGAGTTTGGTCGAGGCCTGGGTCGAGAGAATCGACTGAG
>DASYIM010000244.1:0-23794 GCA_035997625.1 Gemmatimonadaceae bacterium | reverse complement strand
CCCACCGTAGCAACGATCCGCGCCGGAGTCGATCGCAGGCTGTCGCCGACGGTGATGCCGGACGCGCTGTCGACCGTCAGGCCGGAATCAGGCGACACGAAGAAAACCGTCGTGGCCGGGATTTCCTCGCCCTGATAGTTGAAAGCGTGCACCACCGGGCGTACCACGACGCCAAGCGTATCGCGAAGCGTGTCTCCGACGGCCACGGCTGGCGCTTGGAGGCTATCAAACTGAATTGAGAGGACAGCGTCCGGACTGCTCGGGATATCGGTGCATGCGTCGGCGGCAATCAATGATGCCGCGACAACGATGGCCGCCAGAATAGCCGGCCGCGAGCGGGAAAACAGGTCGGACACGGGCGACAGCATCATACCAGCCGGTCGGCCAGTATTGTCGCGAGATTGACGTAGGCCTGCGCCGCGGGGTCGGCGGGTGTGCGCACCACAACCGGTTGACCAGCCGCGAACGCGTCCGCGGTAGCCACCGAGCGCGGTATCACAACGTCGAAAACAATGTTGGCGGGGAGATATCGTCTCACGTACTCGACTACCCGGTCACTGGCCGGATTGTTCTGTTCGTACATCGTGAGCAGAATGCCGTCGAGGGTTAGCCGCTCATTGACGCCGACAATGTCCTGAATCATTCGCAGAATCTGCGGCGTCGTCTGAAGCGCCAGCGGCTCGCACTGTAGCGGAACGATCACATGTTCCGCCGCTCCAAGTACCTTCCTGGTAATAGAGCCAAGGCCCGGCGGTGTGTCGACGACGACCACCTGACAGCGCTGTTCCGCCATGTGCAGCAGATCCTGCAGCACGTTCGTCTCGCGAACGAGGCCGGAGTAAGTGGCGTGGTCGGCCGCATCAGCGACCGAGCCGGCGAGGATCACTCTCAGCCATGGCAACGCCGTGGGTAGAATGATGTCGCGGAGGTCTCGCTCACCGTTGAGGTAATCGGCGAAACCGGCCGTTTCGTGACCACGCGCCAGCCCCGAGCCGTAACGAACCGAGCCCTGTGGATCGACGTCGATGAGCAGCGTCTTCATTCCGCGACGCGCGAACGCGGCGGCGAGATTCACTGCGGTGGTGGTTTTGCCAACTCCTCCTTTCTGGCTTACGACAGCGAGAACAGCACCCATCTATTCTAGGATTCCAGGGTACTCACTCGTCTTCATCTTGGAGCTCGGTGGTGGGGCATCGGCACCTTTCATCTCGTCGAGGGTTTTTTGCGCGTGCTTGACCCAACGCTCCGCTTCCTGACTGCGCGGTGGATCCATGAGGAAGGCTTCGAGATGAAAAGCAGCGTCGCCGACATCGCCGCGACGCAGCAGAAGAAATGCTAAACCGTAATGCGCGCCCGAGAGCTTGGGCTCGATGGCGAGCGCGCGACGATAACAACGAATGGCCTCGTCGAGCTGACCAAGCTTCGAGTAGGCGATAGCCATGTTCTGCAGAACTTTGTGATTGTTGGGCTTCTGGCGGAGCGCCAGCTTGTAGGACGTCAGCGCGGCGTCGAAATCCCCCTGACGCTCGAGAAGGAGCGCTTCGTTGAGATAATCGAGGTTCTCGGCCGGGGGCTTCGGCTTTCCGCCGGTGAGACGGTCCCAGAATGACATTTGGTCGAATCTACCGAGTATGATGTGCTAGGGCTAGCTTAACCTAACTGCTTTTCCCTGAACAGTTTGAGAGCGAAATGTCACCGCGGAAACGGACAGTGGATGCCGCCAAAGGCGTGCTGGAAATCGAGTGGCCGTTCTTCGGCGAGCTCTCGCGCGGCCTGGCACTCAAAGTAGCGCGCGCGTACGATCCAGAGATAGTCGTCGGAATCGCGACGGCCGGCGTCATTCCGGGCGCCGTGATCGCGGCGATACTGGGCCGTGAATTCCATTCACTCGTGGTGAGCCGGAAATTCAAATCCGCGCGCACACGCGATATCCCGGAAGTGTTCGGTAGTGCGCCACCGGAGGTTCGTGGTCACCGCGTTCTCGTCGTCGATGAGACCTGCGATTCCGGCGACACCATTCGGTTGGCGGTGTCAGCGATCTTGGAGGCCGGGGCGGCAGAAGTTCGGACCGCGGTTGCGTTCCGCACCGGCGCCTACGCACCCGATTTCCACGCCATAGCCACCGAGAGCACCATCATTCTTCCTTGGGATCGAGAGGTTCTGGTTGGCGGTGAGCTGAGGCCGAACCCTGCCTACGCGGACGCACTGGACACAACGCGTTAGGCTCAAAACCCTAGCCAAAAAGTACGCTGACGCACAATCTAACCCGTTGGTACCAACGGTCTTGCGTCAGGAACGACTGTATTTGAAATTGCCCTTCGGATCAAACGAAACGGTCGAATCCGAATGGCAATCTTGGACGGCGCCAATTCGCAAGAAACGATGCCCTCGAGCGCGGAGCGGGACCTTCTCGCAAATGCGCTCAAGTCAGGATGGGCCGACGGCGATGGAGAGTCGCGGCAACGGCGCGCGATCCGTGAGATATGCATCGCCGCCGCGCGGGACCCGGAGACGCGCGAGCAACTTCTGATCACTTTCAGGAGGTTGCTCGTCGATGCCGCCGATGGCGCTCAGCTGCCCCACGGACGGAAACGAAACGTTGTCCTCGGGCGATTAGCGGCGATTTTCGTCGAGGAGTTCTACTCGGTACGGCTGCGGCGAGACGGTACGAGCAACGACCATCGCAATTAAGTCTGAGTCCCAACTCTGGAGCTCGGTCAGTAAAGACGCTCGCGCCGCTCGCTCCGCAATTGACAATCCGTCATCAGATCGACGAGCTCGCCGAGGTCCTTCTCGGACAGATGCCCGCACACGCGCGAGATACGAACGGCAATATCTGCTCGGATTTTCTCCCGTCGCCGCCTGCCGCTCTCGGATTCCGGAGGATCCGGGATCCATTCGCGCTGTGCTACCATTGTGACCGCCAGGACCGCACGATTGTACGGTGCTGCACAATGGGGGCCACCAGCCTGATTCGCGCAGATTACCGGGTGCTCAGAATTCTCCGGCGCCTATCGTTTCCCATTGTTCGCCGCGAGAAACGCGATCGTAGGCGTGCTCGAGCATGTCGGCGTTGCCGGCCAGGAAACGGCATCGGCCGGTCGGTCTGACGCTGCACTCGATCTCCATGACGGCTACGGGATAGTCGGCCAGACAGCCGAGGAATCCGGCGAGAGTGCCGGTTGTCAGGTGACAGCCACGCTCACCCTCTCCATGCAGCTGGGCCTCCCAGCAATTCTCGATGTCAATCACGGCCAACGCGTCGTGCAGCGAGCGGAAAGTGACTCGTCCCCAGCCGGCCGCCTGGAAAAACTGTCCCGCGCGCTGCGAGAATTCGTCGATCGGCAAGTCTTCCGGTTTTGGCTCGCCGCGGTCTGATAGCCAGGTTTCGAACGCGTCGAACAGCGAACCGGCACCGGCGTAACCGGCTTCGCGCAGCGCGTCGGGTCCGCCACCGCTGGCGCCGGCGACGCGCAGTCGCAAATCACGCAGTGTGCGCTGCGCCAGGCCTATCAACTCTGGGGTCTGCGAAGTTGCCATTGTAACCGGGACGATCTCACGCTGAAGATGTTGCGGGAGAATTTACTCGACGCAAAAGGTCTGCCTCGTCTATAACGTCGACCCCGAGGCTTTTTGCTTTCTCTAGCTTGCTTCCTGCTTCTTCTCCCGCGAGAAGAAAATCGGTTGCCTTCGACACCGAGCCCGTCACCCTTCCGCCGGCAGCTTCGATCAATGCTGTGGCCTTCGACCTGCTCAAGGTCGGGAGCGTACCGGTGATGACGAAAGTCAGTCCACTAAGCGGCCCGCCCGCGACAACCGCGCGTGGCTCGGTGAGATTGACGCCGCTGGCTCTCAACTTTTCGATGAGGCGCTTCCCGCTCGGGTCCGAGAAGTACGCCACCACTCCGTTGGCGATGGTTGCGCCGATGCCGCGAACCGCGAGGATGTCATCGGCCGACGCCGCCATCAGTGCGTCGAGCGTCCCGAAGTACTGCGCCAGCAGCTGCGCTGCGATGGCGCCGACGTGTCTGATCCCCAGCGCATTGAGTAGCCGGTTGAGCGGTTGCGATTTGGATGTTTCGATCGCCGAGATCAATGCGTCCGTGCCCTTGTCGGCGTACCCTTCCAGCTGGAGCAATTGCTCGCGAGTCAGGGCGTAGAGATCACCCGGATCCTTCACCAGGCCTTCCTGCACGAGCTGCTCGATCCGTGCGTACGACAGTCCGCGGATGTCCATTGCCCCGCGCGAAGTGAAATGCACCAGCCCCTCCAGCTGCCGGCCCGGGCAGGCGACGTTGGGGCAATAAATCGCCGCCTCATCCTCCTCGCGCGTAAGAGGTGTTCCGCACACCGGGCACTTCTTCGGCATCCGCCACGGCTCTTCGCTGCCGGTTCGTCTGTCGGGAATTGGCGCGATGACCTGCGGAATCACCTCGCCGGCCCGCTTCACCTGGACCCAGTCTCCAACACGCAGATCCTTGGCGAGTATCAGATCCTCATTGTGCAGCGTCGCCAGCTTGACGACCACGCCGCCGATCTCCACCGGCTCCAGCACCGCGAACGGATTGATTGCTCCGGTTCGTCCGACGTTCACCTGGATGTCCAGCAGCTTCGTCTCGGCGATGTCGGGCGCGAACTTTCGCGCGATCGCCCAACGCGGCTCGCGACCGCCGACCACGCCCAGCTCGTCCTGCAGCCGCAGCGAATCGACTTTCACCACCCCGCCGTCGATGGCGAACTTGAGCTTGCCTCGAATATTGTGCTCGAGGTCGTGTGCCCACGCCTCGACGTCCGCCAGCGTTTTCGCCCGCTTCCGGTGCGGCGCCACCGGTACTCCCCACTCCGTGAGTGCGTCAAGGAGCTCCGTCTGCGTAGCGAACGGCAACTCCTCGCCATCGGGTGCGGCAACCGAATATCCGAAGAAGCGGAGAGGACGCGACGCCGTAACGCCCGGATCGAGCATGCGAAGACTGCCCGCCGCGGCGTTGCGCGGATTGGCGAATACCGGGTCGCCGGCCCGAGCCCGCGCTGCATTCATCTCCTCGAACCGGTCGAACGGAAAGTAGACCTCGCCCCTCACTTCGATGCGTCCCTCCGGGGCCGATTCGCGGAGCCGCAACGGGACATCGCGCACGGTGCGCAGATTGACGGTCACGTCCTCACCGATCGTTCCGTTGCCGCGTGTCGCTCCCATCACGAAAACGCGATCCTCATAGGTGAGCGCAACAGCGGTCCCGTCGATCTTCAGCTCCGCGGTATAGCCCGATTTTGCTACGTCGTCGCCGGCGAGCCGAACCAGCCGCTCCTCCCACGCCCTGAGCTCTTCATCGTCGAATGCGTTGCCGAGCGAGAGCATTGGCCGCATGTGCTCGTGTTTTGCGAGCTGGCTCTGGACTTCCGCCCCAATGCGGAGGGTGGGTGAATCAGGAGAGAAGCATTCAGGAAACTCCCGCTCCAGGTTCTGGAGCTCCCGAAACAGCTTGTCATAGTCGGCGTCCGACATTGTCGGACGATCGAGGACGTAGTACTCGTGGGACGCGCGGGTCAGAATCTCCCGCAACTCGGCGGCGCGACTAAGCTGGGGCCCTTGGGCCCTCTGCGGAGGCTTTGACTTTTGGCGGGGCGCCTGGGGCAGCGGTGCCTCCAGTGTTCGTTCCGGGTGTGTTGACCTGCTTTTGGCCATCCGCGGTGTCGTTCCCCTTGCTCTGCATATGGGCGTTGAAATCGGCTCCGTCGAAGCGGATCACACGGTTGCGTCCGGTCTCCTTGGCAACGTAAAGAGCATCGTCCGACGCCTTCAGCAGCGCTTCCTGATCCTTTACCTTGGGATGCGGCGACGCCGCGACGCCGCAGCTCATCGTCCGACGAAGCGTTCCATCCGTGTAGGTAAAAGTATGGCCCGCGACCTTTTCCCGCAGCCGCTCGGCGAACGTTACCGCCGCGTCGAGGACGGTACCCGGAAGGATCAGCAGGAATTCCTCTCCGCCGTAACGCCCGACACGGTCGATTTCCCGTGCTTCGCCTTTGAGTAGCTGAGCGAATTCCTTCAGCACTGCGTCACCGGCCTGGTGCCCGTACTGGTCATTCACGTTCTTGAACTTGTCGATGTCGCACATCACCAGCGCAATCGGCTCGTGCAGGCGCACGGAGTGCGACCACATGTCATGCAGACGCTCCTCCAGGGAGCGCCGGTTCTCGACCTGGGTCAGGCCGTCGGTGAGGGAAATCTGCCGCAGCCTGTCGTTCAGCTCCGACAATTCCTTGTCGCGTGCCTCGAGCTCGGACTGGAGCTTCTTCACGTGGAGCTGGGAGCTTACCCGCGCCTCGAGCTCGGCGAAGTTGATGGGTTTGGTGATGTAGTCGATCGCGCCGGCGCCCAGTCCCTCGACCTTGTGCTCAGTGGTATCGAGCGCCGTCTGCATGATGATGGGAATGAACGGCAGCTCCTTGTTCGCCATCCTTGCCTTCAGGCGGCGGGCGACTTCCATCCCGTCCATCTTCGGCATCATCACGTCGAGAAGGATCAGATCAGGAACCACCTTGTCGACCTGTTCCAGAGCGGCTTGCCCGTCCGGCGCTCCATCGACATCATAGCCGCGCGCTTCGAGACGCGCGCGCAGGAGCTCGATATTGTCCTCGTGGTCGTCCACCACGAGAATGCGTGGCTTCCTGTTACGCTCCATTGTTTTTGCCGAGGAAACGCTGGACTTCGGCGACCACTGCCCTCGGCTCGCACGGCTTCGCCAGATATCCATCGCAGCCGACCTCCATCGCTTTCTCGCGGTCGGACGCCAGGGCGTGCGCCGTGAGGGCTATGATCGGAATCGACTTGGTAGCTGGATCGTGTTTGAGCACTTGGGTTGCCTCCCAGCCGTCAATGATCGGGATAGAGATATCCATAAGGATCAGATCAGGCTTTTCTGATCGAGCCTTTGCTATCCCTTCCTCACCATTTAGAGCTTCGGTGACTTCGTACCCAAAGTGCTTAAGGATGGTGGAATACACAATGCGATTATCCTCATTGTCTTCCACCAACAATACCATTTTACCTGAACTGCTCATTCAGTATCCTCGCACGGCTATTGCTGGCTGAGGTTTAGGGCAAATTTCTTACCACCCCCTGAATCAGGGTTATATGTTGAATTCCCAAAGCCCGGGCCGGCCGGCGTCGTCGATTCCCAAAACGCCCTTGCCGGGATCGATTCCGCAGCCCGCGAACGACGAGTTTCCAGGCGAAATGGTTCCCGACTGGAACAATATCGGTCTGTTTACCGCGGGTATCGCCGTGGGCGCGATCCTGGGCGCTGCCGCCGCAATCCTGTTTGCTCCCGCGAGTGGCGGTGAGACTCGTCACCGAATCGCCCACCGGGTGAGAAGCATCGGCGGCAACGACGACGTGTGGGACGACCTTGCCGAGGAGCTGGAGCGCGCTGCCTCCGAAGCCGAAGCCGAAGCGGAGCAGGAAGCAGCGCGAGAGGCGCTCGAAGCGCTGAAGACCTAGCCGCCCCTCAAACCGCTCGTAACGCTCAAGACCTAGTCGCCTCTCAGTCCCGCGTCCGCCTCGGCCTTGTAATGGCGGTCGTTGAAATCCTTGTTGGGCAGCTTCATCACTGCCTGCCACTCCGCGCGCGCCTTCGTCTTGTCTCCGGTATCGCGATAGACCCCGGCAAGATCGACGTGATGGACGATCCGATCCGGCTCGTTCGCGACCGATTCCTCCATATAGCGCTTGGCCTCGGACCAGTTGGCTGAGTCGAAGATCTGACCGCCGAGGAAATTCTTGGCAAGCATGCGGGTAAACCCGTTCAGCCGCATTACCTCGGCGTTCCACATTCCCATCACGTGCAGGCACCCCGCGTGCTTGGGATCGATCTTCAGGCACTCGAGAGCCTGGCTCCTCACATCCTTCGCGTACTTGATCCGCGATTTCGGACTCTGCGTCAGCGCGTTCTTGCCGAGCGCGCGGGCGAGATTGAAATGGCCCTCGGCGTCACCCGGATTCGCCGCGACTGCGTCCCGCGCGTACTTCTCCGCACTCTTGAAGTAGGTTTCGCGTTTGTCTTCCTCTCGATCATACGAGCCGAGATCGACCGCTGATCGCGAGGCTTTCCATAAGGCTTCGTAATTCTTCGGGTCGATCTTGAGCGCTTCCTCGTAGTGCTGAAGGGCAGCAGAAGCGTTCATGGCGAGATATTCTTTGTCACCGAGCGCGACGTGGTCGGCGGCAGTCTGGCCCCCCGCAACGGACGCGACGAGCAGCATTCCTGCAAGGACGGATTGTAGGGTGCGCATATTGACTCCACTACGAGGTGACGTTGTTCGGAACTGGTACCCCGGCTGAGCCTAAATGATCGTACCCCGTCTGATCGAACGCAAACGCGCCGGGGGGCGCCTCCAGGCGGAGGAAATTCGGGAGCTCGTCCTCGCCTACGCCGACGATCGCGTACCCGATTACCAGATGGCTGCCCTCTTGATGGCCATCTACTTCAAGGGTCTCGACCGGGAGGAGATGAACGCGCTGATGGAGGCGATGCTGGAGAGCGGCGAGAGGCTCGATCTTTCGCGTCTTCCGCTTCCTCGCATCGACAAGCATTCGACGGGAGGCGTCGGAGACAAGACATCTCTCATCCTGGCGCCGCTGATCGCGTCCCTTGGAGTAGCAGTTCCAATGATGTCGGGGCGGGGCCTTGGTCATACCGGCGGGACACTCGACAAGCTGGAGTCGATCCCCGGATTCCGGACCCACTTGTCGCTGGCCGAGGCGGAAAAGCAGGTCGCGCGCATTGGCTGCGCCATGCTGAGTCAGACCGACGAGATCGTGCCCGCGGATCGAAAGCTGTACGCGTTGCGGGATGCGACGGCGACGGTTGAAGTGATCCCGTTGATCGCCGCCAGCATCATGAGCAAGAAGATCTCCGAGTCGTTGTCCGGACTCGTGCTCGATGTGAAGCGAGGGGCGGGCTCCTTCCTGCCGAAGCTGGAAGACGAGATCGATCTGGCGCAGGCAATGATCGACCTCGGCGCCCGCCACGCCTGTCCGGTGGTCGCGCTGCTGACGGCGATGGATCGTCCGCTCGGCGAGGCATGCGGGAACGCGCTGGAAGTCGTCGAAGCCATTGACGTGCTGAGAGGTGGAGGGCCACCCGACTTGATCGAGGTCACCATGGCGCTCGGCGCCGAGATGCTGGTTCTGGCGACGGTGGCGACGTCGCGCGAGGGAGCGCGCGAGATGATGCACGATGCCATCGCGTCGGGAAGGGCGCTGGTGAAACTCGAGGAGGTCATCGCCGCGCAGGACGGAGACGCGCGCGTTGCCGGCGAGCCGGCGCGGCTGCCGCGCGCCTCCCACCAGAAGGAGTTCCACGCCAAGCGCGCTGGAGTCGTGCAGAAGGTCGATCCGCGCGAGATCGGATACGGTGTCATCGCGCTCGGTGGCGGTCGCAGAAATATGGAGGATTCCGTCGATCCATCGGTGGGCTTCGTGATCTCAGCGAAGCCGGGCGGGCGCGTTGATCAGGGGCAGCGGCTGGCCGTCGTGCACGCCCGAAACGAGAAGGACGTCGAGCTCGGCATCTCAGTCCTGGAGAAGGCGATCACGATCGGAGAGTCTGCCTCGCCTCCGCTTCCGCTCGTCTCGCACCGGGTAACCGCGAGAGGGGTGGAGGAGCTCAACTAACTGCGACGGCGCTTGAATCACGAGCCGCGACCAGTTAGCGGAACGGCGGCTTCAACCACCCAAAAATGAATCCCCCCAAAACGAGCCCGGTCAGCACCCCCCAAAGAGTACTCGTCTTGTCTGGTGAGAATAGCGCCCGGTCTGTGTACTGAAACGCCACTACAAAGGCGGCGGCGATGATGAGCGCGATGAGAAACCTGGAGTTGTGAGCGGGCCGCCGGTGAGACTGGTTGTCAACGGGATCGGGATTCAGCATGGTGGAACCTTAGCCTCGCCTTCAGGTGTTGCCGCACTTGCAAGCTTCATCCACTCACTCCTTTACCAGCTCGAGCAGTTTCCTGGGCGCCGTCATCCGGTAGCCGTCCCGCAGCAGATCGCGCAGCTCTTCCCAATCAACACTTCCGTCAAGCCACACGCCGACCCAGCCGCTGGGTCCGACATAGGGCGGCGAAAAGAAGCGGTCCGGTGCGGCGTCGATCATCAGTCTCTGATTGATCGCCTTCGCCTTGCACCAGATAGCGGGCCTTCCGCCGCCATGATGATTGTTTGCGGCGGCATACATCGCGAAGATCTTGTTTTTCACCCGAAACGTCGGCTCGCCCCATGCCTCGACCTCGTGGGCTTCCGGTAGCGAGAGGGCGAGCTTCCGCACTCGAGGCAGGGGACTTCGCGGCATCCCTGAATGGTGTGTTGGGTGCGGCGGAAAATCCAGAAAGGCCGTAATTTGTTCCAGCCACACGCATCATCCGCGACATTCCCCTGTGAGGTGCGCGATGATCAAGCCGCTGAGCCGCTCTGCAGTCGCTCGGATCGCGTCGCTCCTGATTGGTTTCGGGGCAATCGGCGCGTGCACCATCAACACAGATGTCAGTAAAGCTTCCGCCCTTCTCTGGTACAGCGGTGATGGCCAGGGTGCGCCGCCAAATACTGCGCTCAAGGATCCGCTGGTGCTGCTCGTCGTCAATCAGTTCGGCGCCAGGCTCAAGGGCATCCAGGTCTCGTGGGCGATTGCAACCGGGGGTGGGACGCTCAGCGCCGCCACGTCGCTATCCGACGACAATGGAATGGCTTCGATCTCTTACACCACCGGCCCCAATCCGGGCACCGCAGTGATCAATGCGGGGGTGCGCGGGATCGTTCCGATCAGCTTCCTGGTCACGATCCAACAGAGTGTGTCCTCGGGAGGGTCATAGGCCCGGGCGATCAGTGGAATCGAGGCGTCGCAGGCTCCAGTACCAGCGTTTCGCCGCTGACTTCAACGCGCGCCGAAGCATCGGCCTCGGAGCTGGTCCCGACAAAAATCGTGAAGGTTCCCGGCTCGATGACCCTCCGCATCTGCCGGTCGTATAGCGCGAAGGCATCGGCGCCGAGGCGGAACGCTACGGTACGCGTCTCCCCCGGCTTCAGGTTGATTCGCCGGAATCCTTTGAGATTTCTCACCGGCTCGGCAACGCTCGCGACATCGTCGCGGAGATAGAGTTGGACTACTTCGTCACCGGCCCGATCGCCGCTGTTTCTCACATCGACCGAAACCGTTAACGAATCGCCCGCGTTGATGCCTGGCGCGGAGAGCCGAAGGCTCGAGTACGAGAAAGTCGTGTAGCTCAGGCCATAGCCGAATGGGAAGAGCGGAGTCCACGGCAAGTCGAGGTATTTCGACGTGTAGTGGTTGTTCGCATCGGCGGGCCGGCCGGTATTTCTGTGGTTGTAGTAGAGCGGGATCTGCCCTGTTGCCCGCGGGAATGTGACGGGCAGCTTTCCGCCCGGGTTGTAATCGCCAAACAGCACATCGGCGACTGCATTCCCGTGCTGGCTCCCGAGAAACCAGCTCTCGATAATCGCCGGCGCCTCGTTGGCGAGCTCGGGTATCGCGAGCGACCGGCCATTCATCAGGACGACCACTACCGGTTTGGTACCGCTTGTCGTGTGCGCCGCCCGAATCACCGCCAGCGCCAGGTCGCGCTGCAAACCCGGTAGCTCGACGGACGCGCGATTCGACGCCTCACCGCTCATGTTCTCGCGTTCTCCGAGGACGAGCACCACTGCATCCGCCTGCGAGGCTGCCGCGCGCGCGGCGGCAAACCCGGCCGTGTCCGCGGTATCCACCGGCGCGCCGCGAACAACGATCACGCGAGTGGATGCACCGAGTGCATTGCGAATCCCGCCCAGCACCGTCACGGCTTCCTTTGCCTGACCAACCGCGGCCCAGTTACCGAGCACTGACTGTGCGTCGTCGGCGAGCGGTCCGATTACAGCGATGGTGCGCAGAGTTTTCCGCAGAGGGAGTGTGCGGTTCGAGTTCTTCAGGAGAACGATTGCTTCGCGGGCGGCTGATCGTGCGGCGGTCACATGCTCCGGGGCGAGGGTGTATCGCTTCTCCCGCGTCGTGTCGCTGAAACGGTACGGGTCGCTGAACAGGCCGAGTGCGTACTTGATGCGTAACACTCTCTTTACCGCGGAATCGACCAAAGCGGCGGGGACCCGGCCGGCTCGGACCAGTGCCGCCAGATTCTCGGCGTAAATGGCGTCCGACATGTCGACATCGATTCCGGCGCGCATGCCCAGCACGCCCGCGTCGGCGCGGTTCGCCGCGACGCCATGCGGGATCAATTCACCGATGCCGCCCCAATCGCTGATGACCAGTCCCTTGAAGCCCCACCTCGCGCGCAGCACGTCTCCCATTAGCCAGTCGCTCGAATGCGCCGGCACCCCGCCGATGTCGTTAAACGACGCCATTACCGTCGCCACGCCGGCTTTGACCGCGGCCTGGTACGGCGGAAGGAAGGTCTCCCACAGCGTGCGCTCGGTCAGCTCCACAGAGTTGTAGTCCCGTCCACCTTCGGCGGCGCCATAAGCAGCGTAGTGCTTCACCGTCGCCAGCATCGCGTCCGGTGAGCCGAGTCCCATCGCGTTGTCGCCCCCCTGGAATCCGCGAACTCGTGCGGCGGCCAACATGCCGCCCAGATACACGTCCTCGCCCGATCCCTCGGAGATCCGTCCCCAGCGCGGATCGCGAGCGATGTCCACCATCGGCGCGAATGTCCATGTCAGTCCGTGCGCCGTCGCTTCAATTGCCGCCTGGCGTGCAGAATACTCCACACGTGCCGTGTCGAAGCTGGCGGCCTCGGCGAGCGGAATGGGGTAGATGGTTCGAAAACCGTGAATGACGTCGTGACCGAAGAGCAGCGGGATCTTGAGCCGCGACTCCCGGGTCGCGATGCGCTGCAGCTGGCGCGTGTAATCGGCTCCGTAAACTCCCAGGAAGGAGCCGACTCCCCCGCTGCGTATCATGCCCTCGCCGCCTTGCGGGACACGCGGTCCCGTTTGGGTTTCGCCGCCCGGAAGCTGATTCAGCTGCCCGACTTTCTCCTCGAGAGTCATCAGCCGGAGAATGGAATCGGCCAGTTGCGCGCCTCTCGCGGAGGTCAGGGGGGATTCGCGTTGCGTCTGGGCGTGCGTCGTAGTCGCACCGGTGATGCTTGCGGCGCAGAACATCAGCGTCAGATGGCGGGTCATCTCAGTTCCGTTGATTGGTGGGCGAAAGCTGTGTTGCTGATGCGGAGGTGGATGCACTGCGGTCAGGGACAAGAAGTTTCACGAGCCGGACGCCGGTGTGTTCATAGTCGCGACTCTTGTAGAACTCGTGCGCTTCCTTTCGTCTCAGCGCGGAAGTCAGGGAGAGGGTACGCGCTCCCTGTTGAATCGCCCATTGCTCGGCGCGTTGCACCAGTGCTGACCCAACGCCTTTTCCGCGCACCGATTCGTCAACGACCAAGGCGGTCAGCCATGCTGCCGGCTCGCTGGTATGCATCGCCGAAAAAAGATGAACCGTGACAACGCCGACGACGCGGCCGCCATGCTCGGCCACGAGCACGGTTGTGCCCGGCCTGGCGTGGATCTTCTCGAGCCGGTCCGGTATCTGGGCGGCGTCTGTCGGGTATCCCAGCTGGGTAAGGAGGTCGCCGAGCGCCGGCGCATCCTCCGGTCGTGCCTGTCTGATCGTGATGGAGTCCAATGGGCTAGCGCGCGGTATCAGTTGGCAGCTCGTACCAGACCTCGACCTCGTAGCCATCGGGGTCGCTGAAGAATACGAATGGCTCACCGGGGACGAACTCTCCGCGGCTCTTGATCTTACCGCCCGCCTTCTCGATTGCAATCACCGCCTTGTCTATGTCCCGCGCGTCGGCGAGGCGAAATCCGAAATGCTTGATCCCGCCGGAATTTCCGACCTCGGTGGTGCCTTCCTCGAGGACCAGAACATCACGTGCTCCCGGGGTCTGCGCCTGAAGGAAATGCGGCTCGCGATAGACCGCGAGCATCCCGAAGACGTCGTGGTAAAACTGGAACGATCGATTGAGATCGCTGACAGTCAGTGCGAGATGAGTCAGGCCGAGCGTTTTGACCATCGCCATCCCTCCTTGTAGTCAGCGCGCGGAAACTTCTCCCTCGTTCCTTTGCTCGCGTACAGGCGGTGTCTGTTTCTGCTCGCGCGTCGACGGCGCGCCGGAGCCGGCGGTGAGCTTGTCGAGGGCGGCGAAGATGCCGTCGGCGCCAGGATTGACGTCGATCGGCGATAGATAGCTCCAGCTGATCACGCCGTTGCCATCGATCACGAACAGCGCCCGGCGCGAGATCCCGCCCTGCTTGTCGTAGGCACCGTACCGGCGCGAGATAGCGCCCTTCGGCTCGAAGTCGCTCAGCAGCGGGAACCCGATCCGTCTCTGCTCGGTGAAGGCCTTGTGACACCAAACGCCATCGACGGAGATGCCGAAAAGCTGCGCTCCATAGCTCGAGAATTCATCCATCATCTCGTTATACAGGGCCATCTGGTCGCCGCACACCGGGCTCCAGTCGGCCGGATAAAAAGCGAGTACAACGGGCTTGCCCTTGAAATCGGCGAGCGAGTACGACTTGCCCGGAATAGAGCTGAGCGTGAATGCCGGGGCCTGAGTTCCGGGCGCGAGAATCTCGTCGCTTTCCTGCGGGTTCTGATCTGCGGTCATAATCCTCCCTCCACCTGAGTTACTGGCGGCGCGTGCGCCAGCGATTTTCAAATATAGATCGCGGCTCAAACAATGCATGTTCCGGGAGGGACGCGAAACAGAGGCGACGAATGCATTCAGCACAGCTCACGGTTCCGGTAAGCGAGCGTGATCACACCGTCGGGCCGGCCACCGCGCCGGTAACCCTCGTGGAATACGGAGATTTCGAGTGTCCGCATTGCGGCCGCGCCTATTCGCTCGTCGAGGGCGTACGCCGGTATATGGGCGACAACATGCGATTCGTCTACCGGCATTTTCCGCTTGCTGAAGCCCATCCCCACGCCCAGCACGCCGCCGAGGCAGCGGAAGCCGCCGGCGCGCAAGGGAAATTCTGGGAGATGCATCACACGCTCTTCGAGCACGCGGACGCTCTCGAGAACGAGGATCTTCTTGTTTATCTCGGGCAGATCGGTTGCGACGTGCGGAGGGCAGCCGACGAGCTGGCCAAGGGCGTCTACACCAAGAGAGTTCGCGATGATTTCCGGGGCGGCGTAAGGAGCGGCGTTAACGGCACACCGACTTTCTTCATCAACGGTTTCCGCTACGACGGAAACTGGGCGGAGACCAACGAATTCATTGCCGCCCTCACCGAGGCCGCCTCACACGCCCCCGTCGGGGCGGACTGACCGCGCCATACATCGCACGCCTGAGCTCGGTGAATAGATTCATCGGAGGCGCCTTGCCACGCCAATCAGGGGTGATCCATGTCTTCCGAACGAATCGCCGCGTTCAGCGACGGCGTGATTGCGATCATCATCACCATCATGGTTCTGGAGCTGAAGATCCCCCACGGCGCGGATCTCAGCGCCATCGCTCCGCTGCTGCCGGTTTTCCTGACGTACGTCCTCAGCTTCGTGGTAGTGGGGATCTACTGGAACAACCATCACCACATGCTGTTTCTCACCGACCGCATCACCGGCGGGGTGTTGTGGGCGAATCTCCACCTGTTGTTCTGGCTTTCGCTGATGCCGTTCGTGACCGGTTGGATGGGTGAGAATCACTTTGCCCCCCTGCCGACCGCGCTTTATGGCGGCGTGCTCCTCTTCGCGGGAGTGGCTTACTACATTCTCGAAAGAACGATCATTCGCAGTCAGGGAGCGAACTCCAGGCTCGAGGCCGCGGTCGGAAATGATTTCAAGGGCAGAATATCGGTCGTGCTGTACGCGCTCGCGATTCCTCTCGCGTTCGTCAATCAGCTCATCTCCGATGCCATCTACGTCATGGTCGCGCTGATGTGGCTGATTCCAGACAGGCGCATCGAATCAATCTTCGACGAAGCGATGGAGGGCGGACGCACATGACCGGCCCGAACCCCGCCGGCGAGGCGGATCGCGAAATCCGTGCACTCTATTCGAGGCTCATCGAAGCGTGGGATAAACGCAATGCGCGGGAGTATGCTCTGCAATTTGCGTCCGATGCACTGCTGGTGGGGTTCGACGGTTCACAGGTGAAGGGGCAGCTTGGGGTAGGCGCTCACGTGACCGACGTCTTTACTCACCACCAGACACCGCGTTACGTCACCATCGTTTGCGATGTGCGGATGCTGGCGAGCGATGTCGCACTCCTGCACGCCAATGCCGGACTGATTCCGGCCGGGAAGAACGACATCGATCCGGCTCTCAATGCAATTCAGTCGATGGTCGCGGTACAAAAATCCGGAGCATGGAAGATTGCGCTCTTCCAGAACACCCCGGCTGCGTTTCACATGCGGCCCGAGGATGGCAAGAAGCTCACGGAGAACCTGCGAGCCAGGTTGCTGGAAAGCCGGCAGAATGTGTAAGCCGCGGGCGCTCCGACGTGTCATCTCGAGCGATGACGGGGCATGTCCCTTGCCCCCGATACTGCTGCGAGGCTCGTGGCAATGGCGGAGGAAATGACATGAATGAAGTCCTGGTGAAGTTCGATGAGCCGGTGATGACCCCCCGCGGCGAGATGTATTTCGCCGAGGCGGTGGGCCGGCAGAGAGCAGAAGACGGATTGTGGGAGGGCTGGCTCGAGTTCGACGGAATCGACGATTCCAGCCAGCACATTTCATCCGAGCGGGAAACCACCCAGCCAAATCGGGTAGCGCTGGAGTATTGGGCGCAGGGGCTCAGCTTCGTTTACCTGCAGGGCGCCCTCGTACGCGCTCAGGTTGCCGCGCAATCTTCGGTGGACGGCAGGGCAGAGCGCGCCGGCGGGTAGGGCCGCCCTAGATTTTTGCGGCCGAGGTGCCAGTATATTGACATAGTGTCAATCCATTGACATCCTATCGTTGAACCCGAACGAGGGCCCAACGTGAAACACCGCCCGCTCGATCAACTCGGCCGCCGGGAGCGACAGATCATGGAGATCGTTTATCGGCGCGGCAACGCCAGCGCCGCCGACGTTCTCGCCGATCTTCCCGATCCACCCACTTATACCGCGGTTCGCGGGATGCTCCGGCTCCTCGAGAGCAAGGGGCACCTCCGCCACGAGCAAGACGGTCCGCGCTACGTCTATTTCCCGACGGTCGATTCGGATCGCGTCAGCAAATCGGCCGTCCGGCATCTCGTCCGAACTTTTTTCGACAACTCCGCCAGCTCCGCCGTCGCTGCGATGGTCGGCATGTACGAAGATCGCTGGAGCGACGAAGATCTGGACAATCTCGAGCGGCTGATCGAGAAGGCCCGCGGCAAGGGAGGCGCGTCATGATTCCGTTCATTCCCGCTCTACTCGCAAAGCTCACACTGATTTTCGCAACGGGCTTGATCGTGGCGGGCGCGATGCGCGGCTCCGCGCCCTCGCTCCGGCATCTCGTGCTGCTGGCAACGCTCACCTGCGGGCTTACTCTCCCAGTCATCATGCTGCTGTCGCCGCGCTGGAACGTTGCGCTGTTGCCGCAATCGTCCCCGGTTCTCTCGTCCGCTGCACTTGCACCGGTAGCACCGTCGGCTAGCCGTCGCTCCGTACGAATCGATGACGGCCAGTCGTCGGAAACGAATAACATCGCCGCGGCTTCTCCGGCGAAAAAGCCGATTCCCGCGGGTGGTGGCAGCAACGTCGAAGAGAGAGCCGCGCTGATCATCCCGCTGATCTGGGTGCTGGGCTGCCTCGGCATACTTTCCTGGTTGGCGATCGGACGGCTCCGGCTCCGCCGGATCGGCCGCACCTCCTGGCCACTGAACGGAAACGATTGGAAGCGTATGCTCGATGAAGTGCGCGCCGAGGCCGGCGTGACTCGCACGGTAAAGCTTTCGGCGAGTCCGGTTGTCAGCACGCCGTTGACCTGGGGCTGGCTATCGCCGGTGGTGCTTCTGCCGGACGATGCGTTGGACTGGGGCGATGAACATCGCCGGATCGTGCTGCGTCACGAGCTCGCGCACATCGCGCGCAAGGATTCCGTTACTCAACTGATGGCCGGATTCGTCTGCGCCATCTACTGGTTCCATCCGCTCGTCTGGATGCTCGAGCGGCGAATGCGCGCCGAGTGCGAGCGAGTCTGCGATGACCGTGTCGTTTCGCTGGGGACGCCACCGACCGAATACGCCTCGCATCTTCTCGAAGTTGCCCGATCGGCGCGCGCGTTTGGGGCGCCCGGATTTCTCTCGGTGGCCATGGCTCGGCCTTCACAGCTGGAAGGACGACTCCTCGCGGTCCTCAACGGCCCGCGGCGGGCGGCCGCAGTGTCACGCGCCGCGAGATTTGGCGCGGTAGGGATGTCGGCCTTCGTGTTGCTGCCGCTGGCCGCGTTCACACCTGTCACCAGACCCGCGCCAGCTCCCGGCATTTCCACCGCCGCGGCGGGTCAGTCGAATCCGAGTCCAGATCGATCGGAGCCTTTCGCGCGCGCGTTAGAATCGGTTGCCGCTCCGCAGCTAAGCGCGGGGCAGCCGGGATCGAAAGGTGTGGAGAAGCCGGTGAACACGAATGGCGAAAAGGCAGTGAACACGTACCAGGATGCTGATTCGACGTTCCAGCTTTCCGCCCCGGTCAGGAGCGGGGGAACGCTCGAGCTCGATCTGAAAACCGGCGGCGCTGTAACCATAAGTAGCTGGGACAGAGCCGAGGTACAGGTCCGCGCGGCCCTCAGAGGCCGGAGCTGGCGTGAGACCCGGGTTTCTCTGCGGCCGTACGATGGCGGCGCAACTCTGGAAAGCAATTTCGCCAAGTGGTCGAACAATCAGAGCAGCAGCCATCAATTCATCATCCAGGTGCCGCGCAGCTTCAACGTCCGGATCAAGTCGGCCGGCGGATCCGTCTCGATCAGCAACGTCGCCGGCAACTTCAGAGGCAACACCGGCGGCGGTGAAATCACGGTGAAGAACGCGAACGGTGACATCGATCTTCGCACCGGTGGCGGGGAGGTCAATGTGTCGGATTCCAACCTGAACGGCACCGTGGCTACCGGCGGCGGCTTGATAAAAATCGTGAGAGTGAACGGCAGCCTGAATGGGTATTCGGGAAGTGGTCCGGTGATCTACACTGATTCGCGCGATCCAAGGCGCGGCACCGGAATGGGTATTGGCGAAGGGAAGGGAACTTCGATCGGCGTGTCGGACGATGGAACCGGTGTGAGCGCTACAACGGTCACCAGTGCAACGGGCAAGAAAACAACAACGACGTACACCAGCGATGATGGCGGCAAGGACTATGGTTACGGTCCTGGCGCCGTGAGGTGGAGCGCAGCAGGAGGTCCGCTATCGCTCGAGTCCGCGCCCCACGGCGCCCGGGTTACAACCGGTGGTGGCCGCATCCGCATTGGACCGTCGGGCGGCGAAGTCTATGCCCTGACCGGTGGTGGTCCGATCGACATTGGTCCGGCGACGGGCTCTGTGGCGGCACACACCGGCGCAGGTGATGTCACCATCCAGCTGACGGGATCGGACTCGCATGACGTCGACGTCACCAGCGGAAGGGGCGACGTGGTGCTGGTGGTTCCGAGCGATCTCAACGCGACCCTGGAGCTCGAAACTGCCTACACGGAAAATCACGGCCGCAAGACGCGCATTGTGAGTGATTGGCCGCTGTCGATCACCGAAACCAACGAGTGGGATGACAGCTATGGAACGCCGCGAAAGTACGTTCGAGTACGCCAGAATATTGGCCGGGGCGGCGGGGTGATCCGGGTGCGGACTGTAAACGGGAACGTCGAGCTGAAACGTGGGAGATAGGCCGCGCATCGCCGCGGAGCGATACTGGCCCCTAACCGGGGCCCTTAAAGGGTGTGCGGGGGCTTGGAAAACTGGCTATTGACAAACGGGGGCGCCTGTTGAAAATTCAGCACAGTTGATTTTTCAACACACTACGGACTTTAGTCAGTCCCAGGCGAATTCCTCATGGGCGCTACGCTAATGCCGAAACAATCCGACGAAACACCATCCGCGCTCTCCCGTAGGGAGACCCAGGTGATGGACATCCTGCACCGTAGGTCCGGTGCCACTGTGGCCGAGATCATGGCCGACCTCCCCGATCCGCCTACTTACTCGGCGGTGAGGTCGGTGCTGCGAATCCTCGGCGAGAAGGAGCTGATCAAGCACCGTGAAGACGGTCCTCGCTACATATACTATCCGGCCAAGCCGACCGAGACGGCACGCGAAGACGTTCTCGCCCACGTCGTCAGAACCTACTTCGGCGATTCGCCGGAGCAGGCGGTGACCGCGCTGCTCAGGATGTCGGATGTCGATCTCAGTGAAGCCGAGATCAAGAGGCTGCGCAACAGCATTCGCCGCGCTCGCCAGAGCGGGAGATAACTCCAATGAACTCGTCCATCTTCTCCTTCGCCCTGAGTGGCTCCAGCATCTCGATGCTGCTGCTGCTGGCAAAGGCAACGCTCATTCTGGTGGTCGCACTCGGTATCACGCTGTCGATGCAGAAGGCTTCCGCTGGGGCTCGCCACCTGGTCTGGCTCGTTACGCTCGCCACGCTGTTGCTCGTCCCCGCGCTGACGGCGTGGGCACCTATACAGTTGCGGATTCTGCCGGCAACGGTGGCAACCAGGTCGACGCCGCCAGCGGCCACTGGAGTTATCGAGCCGAACACCCCGACTTCCAAATTCGATAACGCATCGTTGGCCAACGTTCCGGGAGCGACGGAGGCGGCGCCTGCTGATTTGCCTTCCGTCGAGCAGGAAATTGCGAGCTCTCCGGTTTTGAGCGGGCTCTCCATTTTGCTCCTGGTCTGGGCAATCGTAGTGCTCGCGATTGCAGCATCGCTCGGCTATGCCGCGATGATGGTCAAGCGGATCGTCAATCGCGCGCGTCCACTCGACAGTGAAGATTGGCGAACTCCGCTCTGGGAGGTCTCCGACCGCCTCGAGCTCGAAGAGCCGCCACGCCTGCTGCGCAGCGAAGATGCGAAGATGCCGTTCGCCTGCGGCGTGTTCAACCCAACTATAGTTCTCCCCGCTGAATGCGACGGCTGGTCGCTCGGCCGGCGCCGCGCGGTGCTGCTCCACGAGCTGGCGCACGTTCGCCGCCACGATCTCGTCGGCCACACCCTTGGCCGCCTCGCCTGCGCATTCTACTGGTTCCATCCGCTGGTCTGGACTGCCGCCAAGCAGCTTCGCTCCGAGAGCGAGCGCGCGTGCGACGATCTGGCGCTGTCCTGCGGCGCGCGCGCTGCCGACTACGCCGAGCATCTGCTGGACATCGTGACGAGCGTGAGACGCGATTCGACTCCGTCGGTCGCGCTGGCAATGGCTCGCCGCAAGGAGTTCGAGGGGCGCATGCTGGCGATCCTCGATCCCGAGCTCCGTCATTCCAGCCCGAGCCGCAAGCAATCCGCCGCTCTCATCGGATCTCTGGCCATGATCGCTGTCGTCGTCGGTGCGGCTGCGCCGGCACCCCGCCGGCAGGCAGCGCCCGCGCATGACATTGCAGTAAAGGCCAACGATCTCGATCTCCCCAGCTCGCAAAACAGGGAAGCGGAGGCGTACCCAGCGCCTCCGGAGATCAAGAGTGGTGACGGATACACGTACAGGGAAAAGATGTCCACCAGGACATCCACCAACATTGATACCCAGACGCGGACTCGTGTCACGCTGACGAATCCTTCGCCGTCGGCTCAGGCCAGCGCGCAGGCACCGTCGAGCGCATCAGCCTCCCCAGGAGCGACAATGGGCGCGGCGATCAGCGCCGGCATGAGCGCGGGAATCAGCGTCGGGATGAGCGTCACCAAGAACGCATTGCTCTCGGCGCTCGCGAAGCAGGCTGGCAGCGACACCGATGAACGGCCGGTGCTGCTCGCCAGGCTTCTGGCGACCGACACGAGCGCCATAATCCGACGTATTGCCGCATGGGGCTTGAACGACTACGCCGACCGTCAGGTGGCGGCGGAAGCGCTCGCTAACGCCCTGCGCAAGGATCGCGACGCCAGTGTTCGGGAGATGGCGGCATGGGCGTTGTCCGATGCTGACCACTCGTCGATGGCGATCGAATCACTGATCGCGGCCCTCCGCTCCGACTCCAACGTCGAGGTGAGAAGGACGGCAGCGTGGGCGCTCGGAAACGTCGGGGACAGATCGTCGGCCGAGGCTTTGGCCGCCGCGCTATCCGATGCAGACTCCGAGATCCGCAAGCGGGCTGCGTGGGCACTTGGCAACACCGATCTGCGTCAGGCACCGCCGCGGCTCATCGCCATGCTGAGCGACAAGGATCCCGAGATGCGCGAGGTGACCGCCTGGGCACTGTATCAGATCGAAGATCCGGCGTCGGTTCCGGCTCTGCAGGCGGCGCTTGCGCGCGAGTCCAGCAAGGAATTGCAGATCGACTACATCCGGGCTCTGGCGGCTGTCGGTGAGAAATCCGTGGACGCTCTGAAAGGCCTGCTCGAGTCCCGTGATCCGGAAATCAGAACGATCGCGGTTCGCGCATTGGCGGGAGGAAACGCGACAGGTCCCTGGCCGCGACCGTGGCCCGAGCCGCGCCCCTTTCCGAATTAGTAAACGGAGAGGGCGCTGATCGAAGCGCCCTCTCTTTTGAGCCTTAGTGCTGATTTTTCAACTTACCGCGCAACGCGGGCGGGTCACATGAACGGAGTAATCATGCAGAGAGTACTGGGACTGGCTATCGCGACTTTTGCGTTCTCGTCACTGAGCGGTGGACCGGCCATCGCGAACGTTCAAGGTCCGATCAAGATCCGGATAAAAAATTTTCGGATGGATAACCCTCGATCCGATCAGGGCAGACGCCGCATCCCGGTGGACGTGACCGCCCTGCTTACCGCGGCGAAGGGAGCCCCGCCGGTGGTGTGCGTCCTGGCGGCGAACTCGATTCGTAACTGGGGATGGGGCGAGTGGAGCGATGCCCCCTCAACCCCGCTGTCATCGGCGAAGGCTGTCTTGAACAGCGGCGATTTCGAGTCAGACCCGCTTTCGGCCCCGGACCTCCAACAGCTGTTCTCCGGACTCGCGTCGGAAGATGGGTGCGTCCGTGAATTATCGGTGCGACTGATCGGAACGCAAAGAGCGGAGACAGTTGGCAACGAGCTCGTTTCACGTCTCGGGTCGGGCGACGCATCCCTGCGCGCCATTGCCGCCTTTGGGCTCGGACTGGTGGAAGCGCAAAGCGCAGTTGATCCTCTGATTCGCACTTTGCGCGACGGGGCCGTCGATGTGCGGGCGAACTCGGCCTGGGCGCTGGGCCGACTCGAGAACGGACGCTCGCTCGCTCCGCTGATCGGCCTGTTCGGCGACGGGGCGGAGAAAGTTCGGCTGGCCGCAGTGTCTGCAGTGGGGCACATAGACGATTCGACGAGCTCGATTCCCGCGCTTATTCGAGTCCTGCGACAGGATGACGCTGCGTCGGTCCGCCGAGTCGCCGCATGGGCGCTCGGCAACCTCGAGGCGCGCGACGGAGTGGCGGCACTGATTGACGCGCTCGCCAAGGATTCCGACGGGCGCGTACGCGAGATGAGCGCCTGGGCGCTCGGAAATATCGAAGACAGAAGGGGGGTGGCAGCACTGGGCGCCGCCATTCGCGGCGACACGGAGGAACGTGTTCGGGAAACGGCGGTCTGGAGTCTCGGCAACATCGGCGACCGCTCGGCGATGGACATTCTTAACGCGGCGACCGGCGATCGCAATTCAAATGTGCGCGGGACCGCGGCCTGGGCGATT
>DASYIM010000243.1:0-12720 GCA_035997625.1 Gemmatimonadaceae bacterium | reverse complement strand
CGCCCCAGTTACTATCGAACTTGGTCCACTGGACGAAGCCTCCTACCAGCAACGTACCCGGCGACTGTGCTGACGCCGATCCGCCGAGGAGTAAGGCCGTCATCGCGCAGACGGTCCAACTTCTTCTCAACATGATTGGTTCCTCTCAAAGGGTGGAGATACTTTGCAGCGGGTACCGCGGTCGCACGTTGCGTCGTGAGGCAGGATGCATGCCCGGTGAGCTTGTTTGCACTCTCCAGACCTTCCGCCTCACAACTCGACAAACTAGTCAGTCTTTTCCGAGGCGCTAGTGATACACGCTCCTAAAAAACGCACGACAAACATTCGTCATGCTAACCGATTCCTGCGGCAGCGGTAACCGTACTCGTCGTGGCCAAATCGGCTTGCAAGTGCCACGCCAGCCAACGCAGACTACCGGGAAATACGCCACTTAATAGATGCAAATGCACGCAAATGCAGGAATTAAGGCGGATTTCCGGGTTTCTAGGCTGCGAAAAATGTCGCCATCGACGGTTTAGCGGTGCTATTGGACCTTGGTGAAGGTGCCCGCGCGATCGTTCATCACGACACCACACGCCTCCACCATGAGCCGCGTTGACGCCCAAGCATTCGGTCGGTGGCCGCACGCCACGCCTCGCGCATCTCGGCTCCATCCGTGAAACGATCCTCCGGCTGCGCCGCGAACGCGGTGCGAAACCATGTGGCGAGTACGCTCGGAAACATTCCCAGATCAACACGTTGTCCGAGCTGACGTGCAAGAATCGTCTTGGCGTCATCCTGGCCGAATGGCGTCTCTCCCGTCAAAGTGAAGTACACGATGCCGGCCAGCGCGAAGTAATCGGCAGCCGGTCCCTGTTGCTCACCCAGGAGCTGCTCGGGCGCGGCGAACGCCGGGGTGCCCGTGGTGCCCGAGACATCTTCGCCCGTCACGTTGGCAATTCCGAAGTCGGTGATTCGCCATCGATTGTAACGATCGATGAGAATATTCTCGGGCTTGAGATCCCGATGCAGAATTCCGTTCGCATGCGCCACGATGAGACCATCGAGAATCTCATCGACCTGGGACGCGATCTCCCCGATTTGTCGCGGCCCGGCGCGCGCGACGAGACTGGCGACGCTTCCTTCCTCCGCCAACTCCATTGTGTACCACGACAGGTCACCGCTCGAATCCCAATCGTAGATAGGGACGATCGCCGGATGGGCCAGCTGCGCCGCAAGTCGCGCTTCGCGCAAGAACGCGCGTACCGCTTTGTCGTCACGCGCGACTGCCGGATGCAATGCCTTGAGGGCCACCTCCCGCTCGAGGGATAGATCACGCGCTCGCCATACCGTTCCGAACGCGCCCGTGCCAAGCTTCGAAAGAATCTCATAGTCGTCGCCCACCGCCCACCGCACCCTCAGCTCCGCTGAATCTCCGGCGCCTTGCTCGGGCTCGCCACGGACCACTGGCATCGATCGCGATGGGTCACCCCGCTCTACCGAGCGCAACAGCACTGCTACCGATTCGAATCTGTCGGACGGATTCGGTGAAAGAGCGCGATCGAGAGCGGCGGCGAGCGTTTCCGGCGTCTCCGGCCGCACCAGCTTGATCGGCGGCACGCCGCGCGGCGGGGGCGGCTCACCGGTGAGCGCGGTGAAGCACATCGCCGCCAGCTGCCATTGATCGCTGGCAGGCGTCGGCATCCACTCCTTTGCTTCCCACTCCGGCGGAGTCGGCAACATCTCGGATCTCAGCGCCCGGCTAGCCTCGATGGCGTGTCCATCGAGCGGGCCACCGCCGGGCCGAACATTGGGCGGGATCGCATCTCTAGGCACCGCCCACTGCCACTCCAGCATCCACAGCCGGCCCGTTGGTGTGGTCCACAGCGCGTCACCGTTCAGCCCGCCATGCGCGATGCCCGTCTCGTGCAGATATGCCAGTGTCGAGCACGCCCCGCGCAGCATCTGGAACACGTACGGAATGTCTGCCAGCCCGAGACGCGCCAGCCGCGCGCGTACGGTTTCGCCAGTCACCCACCGGCGCAAATAGCCGGGCCCGCGCCTGCCTTCGCGATACGATGTCCAATAGTGGTACGTCGTCGGAATGGAGGGATGACTTCGGTGGGCAAGCTGCTTGGCTTCCTCGAAAAGCCACTGCTCGTGCGCGGGGTCCGGTGCGGTGACCAGCGACAGCGAGCGCCCGAGCGAGTCCAGAACTTCCTGGTAGTGTCTGTAGTCGCCGAACATCCCGCCCGGTCCCCACGACCAATCCGGCGGTAGCTGCCACTCCACGATGTGCGGGGGCAAAACCTTGGTCGCGCGCGGGGTCACCACACCACGATTGGCCGAGCTCACGCTTCGCTCCTCGCCAACAATATCAGCACACGCGTACCCTTCCCCTCTTCGCTGTTGATGGCGATTTCCCCTCCCCACGCCTCTATCAATCGCCGGGTGACGGCGAGTCCAAGCCCGCTGCCGGTCGTTCGCGTTGAAAAATGCGGCTCAAAAATACGCGGCATCACGTCCGCCGGAATCCCCGAGCCATCATCCAGCGTCTCGATCAACACCCTTCGATCTTCCTCCCGCACCGTGATGTCCACGTGGCGCGCGCCGGCGAGGCGCGCGTTCTCGAACACATTGAGTAGAACATCTCGCATCTCGTCTTTTCTCGCCATCGCCCACAACGGTCGGTCGGCGCCGCGAAGCTGCCACTTCACCTTTCCGCCTCCCATCTGCTCCAGCCCGACTACATCCTTGACCACCGCGGCGACGTCGACGTCGTCAGCGGGCGGCAGGTCGCCCGGCGCGCTTCCATAACGGCTGAAGGAGCGCGCGATTTCATCGAGTCGATCGATCTCCGCCAGAATCCGCTTGACGTTGTCGTTCAGGACGGTGTCAAAATCCACGCGCGGATCGCTTCGCGCACGACGCAGATGCTGCACTCCAAGCCGTATCGGTGTGAGCGGATTCTTGATCTCGTGTGCCACCTGTCGAGCCATCTCACCCCACGCGAGAACCCGTTCGGCACGCGCGACTTCTATCCTGCTCAACTCCAGATCGCGCGCAAGCCTTCTCGCCGCTATCCCGCTCAGCCACAGAGCAGCCAGCGCGCCTGCAGCCGTCGCGAACAAAACCAGCATTCCGAGGTCGCGCCTCCGGCGATCAAGAGCCAGATCATCGCTCCGCGCCGGCGCCGCGAGAACGTACCGCTGCTGCGCTGGTCCGAGAGCCGCGCTGTACCCGAAAAGCATTTTTGACCCGCCAAGCGATTCCTCAGCCGCGGCCGATAGCTCGCCGACGGATGCCAGGCGCACCTGGACCGCCGGCGGGAGAGTGCGGCCCGTCGAGGCCAGCGCGTCCAGCACGCTGTCGCTGGTCCGCTCGAGAACCCCGTTCGAATACAGGAAGAACGGAGTGTCGAACCGGCGCGACGCGCCCGGTAGCTGCTCGTATTCATTTCCGGCGGCGACCGCTCGCAAAGTTTCCTGAACCAGCACTTCGCGCGTCTGCAGGTCGTCGCCGCGCAGCCGCTGGTACGACCAGACCGCAAACGCGATCGCCGGTATCACGAAAAACGCAAAGAGTGCGAGCGTAAGACGGGCATGGTAGGTGTAGATCCATTTTGTCGCCCGCACACGAAGCCATCTGACGAAGCCTTTTTCCGCCACCGCCCCCACCAACCAGAACAGCCCGGCGAGTAGAAGATCGAGCAAGAGGACAAGGACTCCGCGCTCGCCACGAGCCCACAGCGATCGCAGATCGATCTCGACGTGGGCGCGCATTGTTCCCGCGCTGGTCGAGATCAGCCGGTCACCGTGCAGCTCGTTACCGCTGCGATGCCATTTAACTCGGGTGGTGTCGGCCGATGCTGTCTGCGAATCATTCGAGCCCGGAACAGCTAGGTCGGTCAACGCTACGCCGTAAGGAGGATCACCGCCGTATGGCGGCGCCATTCCCAGCAGCGCGGCGTACGGATTTGTGGAGAGCAGTCGCGTGCGCGGCAACACCAGTACCGACGTCGCTCCACCGTTGGCATGCGCGACGGCGGCGAGGATCTGGACGCCCGTCGGCCCAAGCACGCTTTTCGTTACTGGCTCCCTGGTTGTCATGGCCTCGAGCACTGCATTGACAACGGCTGCAGTATCGGGCGCGGTTGGAGCAACCTCGAATTCGGCGATGGGTTTGGCGCTCTGGTCCCACGAGCCGAGCCTGGCGGGATACTCCGCGGCCGCCAGATCGGATCCGGCGTAGGCCTTGAGCAATTCAGCTCGGCTGCGCGGTTGTGGCGCCCTTCCCAGCTCAGTGACAAACCGGCGCGTCAGCTGCAGCGAGTAATCGTCGACGTGACCGAGGGCGGCAACGTCCTCCTCCGCCAGCTGCATGCGCTGCCGGGAGGTCGTCATCCAAAGCGCCCCCAGCGCGACGACCGCGGACACAGATCCGATAATCAACGCTGCCTTGAACGTTACGACGCCCGCGCGCCCGGCCGCCATGCGCAGCATCCAGTATGCGGCCAGCACCACTGCGAAGAGAAAGAGAAAGAGTGGAATTTCCCACGCCAGCCACAAACCGGGTGTCGTGCCCCAGGGCGGTTGTCCAATGCCACGCACGATATTGGACGCGAAGGGGATGCCGATGCCGAGCATCAGGATCCCGCCGGGAAGCGCGAGCGGGCGCGGCCACCGCGCCTCCGGCTGGGCGCGTATCAGAGCGTAGACAGCCATCAGAATCAGCGCCGAGCTGATGAAGAGAACGCCGGCGTTCGCCGTCAACGGACCCGCGAGGCGCGAAAAGTAGTACGCCGGGTCGAACACTCGCGACGCGTTGGAGAACGAGCTCCAGGGCACGAGCGCGGTGATGAGAAGCGCAAAGAGAATGGCGAGGAGTCTTTGCGTGAGTGAGTGCCTGACGCGCCAGGCGTAACCCAGGAAGGCGAGCACCAGAATCACCAGCGCGATGGTTCCGCGCGCGCGGAGCATCGATGCGCGCCGAAATCCGACCTCACCCGAGGTCGCCAGATGAGGCAGCGCCCGCAAGAGTGGAACGCCCTTCGAGCTAAGCACGACCTGACCGGCACCTGGATTCTCCGGACCGTAAAATTCGTAGGACTCTACTCCCTGAACGGGAGCCAACTGGGCTTCGATCGACCCAGTGAGCCGGTCGGCGGGAGGCGCGGCCTGTATTACAGCTGACGCTACCGCGCGTCTCGTCCCCCGCGATCTGGCGACATTCATCGTCAGATAGAAAGGGCTGAACGTCACGCTGAGAGCCGAGGTACTCGTGTCGACGTCATTGCGGATCTTGCCCGACCACGCCAGCGCCCTGTCGCGATCGAACAGGATCACCGACTCTCCCTGGCGCTGGGGCGAACGCCTGGAGAGGAAATCGAACGCCTCGGCAGGATTCGGGGGCGCGTTGAGTGCGTTCCCAGCCTTTTCCTCGAGGCGTTGACGCGCGTCGTCGAGGGCGCGGGCCAGCGCGCGGGCTGCGACGTCGATCGCGCCGACTCTTTCACGGCCGGTCTCGGCTGAAGGTCCGGCCGTGCGCGGGAGCGCCGGGGTTCTTACCCACATCGCAATCAGGAAGAGCGGCACGGCGGCGGCGGCGAGGATTGCGCCCCGGCGCATGCGCCCGCTTCTTACATTAGAGCTACCTGCTGACGCGATGACCCTTCCCTCCCCAATTCCAGTTTCCGGACCGCTCCGGGTCAAGGAGCTCAACCCGGCTCAGGTCACCGCCATCCTCGGCAATGATCCGCGCCTCATCATACCGATCGGCACCTGCGAGCAACACGGGCCTCATCTTCCGCTCGGTTGCGACACCATCATAGTCGAGCGGATGGCGGACGAGCTCTCTGCGGAATATGGCGTGTTACGGGCCCCGACGGTGGAGTACGGGGTAAACGTCGATACCGAGCGCGGCTTCACCGGTAACGCATCGCTGCGCAAGAAGACGCTGCACCGGATGCTCAACGACCTGATCGACTCATGGGAAGCAACCGGAGTCAGAGAATTCATTCTGCTTACCGCGCACGGCCACGACCCCCATCAGGAGGCCCTGGCTACGGTCATCACCACCGCCGCTCGTGTACGCGTGGTCGACATTTTCGGCGTCAATCTTTCGGATCTCCTGGAAGGGCAGCGCGAAGCAATGCACGGCGACGAAGTGGACACCTCCATTATGCTATTCCTCGCTCCGGACATGGTGAATCTGGATCAGGCTCAGGACTACATGATGTCCCGAGAACAGTTGCGGCGGTACCGTCGCGGGTGGCTCACCGTGCCCAGCGGGAGCGCGGGCTCGATCGGGCGGCCATCACTCGCCTCCGCCGAAAAGGGCAAACTCCTTTGGGAACGGATCTATTCCAAGATCAGCGACCGGATTTTTCTCGCGCCGGCCCCGACGGAATAGGCTGGAACTGGCTGCACCGAACCAGCCAGGAGGGGCAATCGCGACGCCGCCGCGGTCCGATTTGGACCTGCCCCCGGACACAGCACAAACCCTTAATTCAAACTTAAGAAAAAGCCTGTTGGGTTCACACCTGAAACTCTGTTATATAGATGGCCGTACGGCTGCAAAAGTGATGGCCGTACGGCTTCAAAAGTCCACCACCCCCTTACAATGATGCGAACACTGCTATTCATCGGCCTGGCCGCATGCGCTGCACAGCTATCCGCCCAGGTCCCGTCGCCCGATTCGACCGTCGTGACGACACTTACGATCGAGCAGGCGATCGACCTCGCCCGCAGGAATAACCCCGAGCTCCAACAGATCAGCAACAACAGGATCAATGCGCAGGCCGCTGTCCGCAGCGCTTACGGAGCTCTGCTGCCGAGCGCAGATGCGTCGCTCAACGTGCAGCAGCAACAAGGGGGTCAGCAGATTCTCGGCGGTTCGGCGCTGGGCGCCAACGCCGACATTCGCCAGTCGAACTACAACATCGGCCTCAGCTACCGCTTGAACAGCGCCACCCTGATCACGCCAAGCCTGCAGCGCGCGAATCGCGACGCGGTCGAGGCGGACATCACCGGCGCGTCCGAGAACCTGCGCAGCAACGTCGCCCAGCAGTACCTGATCACTCTTCGCGCTGAAGCCAATGCCGCACTCCAGGATTCGCTGGTCGTCGCCGCACAGCAGCAGCTCGTCCTCGCCCAGGCGAGGGAGATCGTCGGCTCCGGCACCCAGCTCGATGTCAACCGCGCCGATGTCGCGCTTGGCCTCCAGAAAGTCCAGGCGCTCCAGGCAAGGAACCAGATCGACATCGAAAAGCTGCGGCTCTTCCAGCTGATGGGAACTCCGCAGCCCGGCAACGTGAAGCTGGTCAGCGAGTTCGTCGTCAAGCCTACCAACTTCAACCTGCAGGAGCTGATAGCGTCGGCGCATACCCAGAATCCGAGCGTAGTTGCGCTCAGGTCGAGGGAGCACGTGGCCGATCTCACTGTCAAGCGAGAGAAGGGCGAGTACTCCCCGACGCTCTCGCTGTCGACGGGATTCGGCGGCTACACCTACGGCTACACCAATTCCAATTTCCCCGTCCAACAGGCGCTGGCGGGGCTCAATGATGCCCGCAACAGCTGCATCCGGACCGAAGAAGTGCGTGCCGCGCTCAACCTTTCCAATCAGCTCGCGGAATGCAATGCGATGACATTCACCGATGCACAGGCGTCGTCGATTCGGTCCGGCAACGCGAAGTTTCCGTTCAACTTTACTTCCACGCCGAAGGCCATTTCCGCGACGCTTTCGCTGCCGCTATTCGACGGTTTCGCGCGCGAGCAGCGGGTTCAGGAAGCGATGGCGAGCCGGTCCGACGCGCGCTACAGCGTGAGGGCAAAGGAGCTGGCACTCACCGCCGATGTCACCGCGGCTTACCTGACCCTGGTGACTGCCGAGAAGACGGTTGCACTTCAGGAGTCGAATGCGACCAAGGCAAAGCAGGAGCTGAAGCTGGTTCAGGATCGTTACAGAATTGGAGCGACCACCTTCGTCGACCTGACGGAGGCGCGCGCAACTTACGAGCGCGCGGAGAGTGACCGCATCAACGCGAACTACGACTATCACAGAGCCTTCGCCGCCCTCGAAAGCGCCGTCGGTCATCCCCTTCGCTAATCGGATCGAGACATGAAGAAACGCACCAAGTGGACAGTGGTCGGCGCAATCACACTGGCGATCGTGATTATCGGTGTAACCAGCGCCATGAAAGGCCGCAACAAGGCCACTGAAGTCCGCATCGAAAAGGTCCAGAAGCGCGATCTCGTCGCATCTGTAACCGCCAGCGGTCAGGTCCAGCCGCATACCAAGGTCGATATCAGCGCCGATATCAGCGGGCGCATCGTCCGGCTCGCGGTGAAGGAAGGTCAGATGGTCACCGCCGGCCAGTTCCTGCTGGAGATCGATCCTTCGCAGTACAGGGCGAGCGTGGAAAGGGCAACCGCGGCGGTCGCTTCGGCGAGGTCGCAGTCGGCGCAGGCCAAGCCGGCCCTGCTCCAGGCACAACGCAATTACGATCGGTTGGCCGCCCTAAAAAAGGCCAACCCGACCCTCGTTTCGGACGAGCAGCTGGAGCAGCTGAGGACCCAGGTCGAAGTAAACCAGGCGACTCTGGAAGCCGCTAACCACGCCATCGATCAGGCGACAGCGTCATATCGTGACGCGAATTCGCTCCTTGGGAAGACGACGATCGTGGCGCCGATGAGCGGACGCGTCACGCGGCTCAGCGTCGAACAGGGTGAAACCGCGATCCAGGGCACGTTCAACAAGGACGCGGCGACGATGCTCACCATCAGCGACATGAGCGTACTCGAGACGAAGGTAAAGGTCGACGAGACCGATGTCTCTCGCATCAAGATCGGCGACTCGACGGTGGTCCAGCTCGATGCATTCCCCGACACCACCTTCGTCGGCCGGGTATCGGAGATATCCAACAGCTCCGTCAAAGCCGCGGGAACCGGCGGTACCGGCGGCGCGACCGATCAGGCGATCGACTACGAGGTGACTGTCCAGCTGCTGAACGCGCCGCCCGAGACACGTCCCGATTTCTCATCGACGGCGAAAATCATCACCTCGACGAGGAACAACGTTCTCTCGATTCCGATCATCGCTCTTACGGTGCGCGAGGACAGCGTGAAACCCGACACGGCTCTTACACTCGCCAGGAAGGCGCCGACGAAGCAGGTCGGCAAGCGTGATGTCGAAGGCGTATTTGTGGTCGGCGCGAACAACAAAGTGACCTTCCGTCCCGTAAGGGTTGGTATCGCGGGTGAGAAGTACTTCGAAGTGCTGACCGGTCTCAAGGAAAACGAGAACATCGTCGGCGGAACGTATCAGGCCATTCGCGAGCTCAAGGACGGCGCAAACGTGCGCGCGCAGAAGGAACAACCGAAGAAGGCCGGCGAGCCGGCGAAATCATAATGGTCACAGATGAAATCCCGCTCAGCACGACCGCTGAGCGGCAGGCGGTTACGACCGAAGCCGGCAGCGCTCCAGAGAAGGACTGGGTCATTGTCACGCGTGGTCTGACGCGCGATTACGACATGGGCGGCGAAGTCGTGCACGCTCTGCGCGGAGTCGACATCGCGATTCGTCGGAACGAGTACGTCGCGATCATGGGTCCATCGGGCTCGGGTAAGTCGACGCTGATGAATCTGATCGGCTGCCTGGATACTCCGAACGCCGGTGAGTACTGGCTGGCCGGCGAGCTCGTGTCCGACAAGGACGAGGACGAGCTCGCTCGCGTAAGGAACCGTGAGATCGGCTTCGTCTTCCAGACGTTCAATCTTCTCCCCCGCGCCACGGCGCTGCACAACGTCGAGCTGCCGCTGGTCTACGCAGGTGTCGGCGCCGACGAGCGCAGAAAGCGCGCGACAGAGGCGCTCGAACGGGTCCAGCTCGGCGACCGCATTCACCACCGGCCGAACGAGCTCTCCGGCGGTCAGCGCCAGCGCGTCGCCATTGCCCGCGCTCTCGTAAACCAGCCGGCGATTCTCCTTGCCGACGAGCCGACCGGTAACCTCGACTCGACCACGTCGGAAGAAATCATGCGCGTGTTCGAAGGGCTAGCCGAGCAGGGTCAGACGGTGATCATGGTCACCCACGAGCCGGACATCGCCGCTCACGCGCGGCGCGTCATCGTGCTTCGCGACGGATTGGTCTCCAGCGACGACAAGCGCGCAACCTTCATCAAGTCGGCCGGTATCGCGCCACCCGATCTGTCCAAAAAGGCATAAGAATGCCTTTCGTCGAGGCAATCTGGCTCGCTCTGGCGCAAATCCGCGTACAGAAGCTCAAGAGCTTCTTCACGTTGCTCGGAGTTTGCATCGGCGTGATGTTCCTGATCGCGGTGATCTCGATCGTACAGGGCATGAGCAGCTACATGGAGAACGAATTCGCCGCCAAGCTGCTCGGCGTCAACACCTTCACACTGCGCAGATTCCCGTGGTTTGGAGACGGCGCCGGCTCCGAGGAGGAATGGCGCGCGTGGCTTCGGCGGCCGCGGGTTTACCACGCTGACCTGGCGCTCGTCCAGAGTGTCCTGCCGCCCGGTTCCCGCAGCGCCGTTGAGAGCCAGGAGTTCCTCCAGGCGCAGACGCAGTACGCCAGGCCGAAGCAGGTCGAGGCGCATGCGGTCGATGGCGATTATTTCACGATCAAGAAATACGACCTTAACCGCGGCCGGCCCTTTACGACCCAGGAATCCACGCTCGGCGTTCCGGTGGTAGTAATCGGAGACGAAGTCGCAAAGTACTTCTTTCCCGATCTCGATCCGATAGGACGGCCGCTGCGAATCAAGGGGATGCCGTACACGGTCATCGGGATTCTCGAGAAGCAGGGTTCGGTGTTCGGCCTCTCGCTCGACCGCGTGGCCATCGCGCCCTATAACTCTCCTTTGCACCACTTCACCAATCCGCGCGGGGACGTCGACGGGATAATGGTGCAGGCTCCGACTTCGCTGCTGCTGACGGACGCGATGGAGTCCACGCGCGAGGTAATGCGTGGCCGGCGGCACCTCCGGCCTGGCGACCCCGACAACTTCTTCATGGAGACGTCGGAGAGCGCGCTGGCGTTCATGGACAAGCTGAAGAAGGTGATGACCATGGCGGGAACGGCCTTCCCGGCAATCGGGCTCATCGTCGGCGGGCTGGTCATCATGAATATCATGCTCGTCGCCGTCGCCGAACGTACTCGCGAGATCGGTATCCGTAAGTCACTCGGCGCCAGAAGGCGCGACATCATGCGACAGTTTCTCGTCGAGGCGGCAACCCTCAGCACGCTGGGGGCCGTGATCGGAATCATCCTCGGGATCGGCTTGGCAAAGGTGGTGGAATGGAAGACACCGCTGCCGGCAGCCGTCGCACCCTGGTCGATTGTGATGGCAACTCTGCTCGGCATGGTCGTTGGAATCATCTCGGGAGTGTATCCGGCAAAGCGTGCCGCTTCGCTCGATCCAATCGAAGCGTTGAGGAAGGAATAGCAATGCGGATCGCGCAGCGGATCTTCAATGCGTTCGAGGGTGTCGGCATGGCCGTCGACTCGATCAAGTCGAACCGGGTGAGGGCTGCGCTGACAATCATGGGCGTGGCCATCGGCGTCTTCGTCGTGGTTGCGATGTCATCCGTCGTGCGCGGTATCAACGAAAGCTTCGCGCGGGATCTCGAGGCTGCCGGGCCGACTTCGTTCTACATGTATCGCCGCCCGATCAGCGGATTCCAGGCTTGTGATGGATCAGACGAAACGTGTCCCGAGCGTCGCAACCCGCCGCTCACGGCAGACGACGCGATCGCAATCGAGCGGCTGCCGACGATCAAGGCAGTCACGGCGCATCTCGGCAGCGGCGCCAAGTTCACCTACAAAGACAAGCAGGTGAGCACGGGAATGGAGATCTACACGCCGAATTGGGTGGACGTCGACGGCGGTGACATTTATCCCGGACGCAGCTTCACCTACGCCGAGAACACTACCGCCGCGCGCGTCATCATCGTGAATGAGAAGCTGGCGGAGCGGTTGTTCGGCACTTCTGATCCGATCGACAAGATGATCAACGTCGACGGCGTCGGATTTCAGGTGATAGGCATCTATCACTATACTGCAAGTCCGATGGGGACTCCGACCTCGGCCGGCGGCGGGGATCAGGCCAAGGCGATCGTGCCGTTCGAGTCGGCGCGGCGGAGCCTCAATCCGTGGATGCGCGGCGTCGACCTGATCGTCAAACCTGAACCGGGCGTTACCGTCGAAGAAGCCACCGACGATGTCACGGCCCTGATGCGCGCGCGTCGTGGGCTGCGATCGACTGCGAAGAACAACTTCGAGATCGTGACCCAGGATCGACTGATGGGCATCTACAACCAGCTGTTCGGGACGTTCTTCGTCGTCGGACTGGCGCTGTCATCGGTTGGACTGCTCGTCGGCGGCGTAGGCGTCGTCGCAATCATGATGATCAGCGTCACCGAGCGCACCCGCGAGATAGGTGTCCGCAAGGCGCTGGGTGCGACGAAGAGCGCGATCCTCTGGCAGTTCCTGGTCGAGGCAGCAACCCTCACCAGCATCGGCGCCGCCATCGGACTGGTGCTCGGCATCCTCGTGGCGCTGGGGATCAAGAGCGCTTTCCCGGCGATTCCGGCCTCGACGCCGGTCTCAGCCGTCGTTGCCGCGCTGGCGACGAGCGCGTTCACCGGAATCCTGTTCGGGCTGCTGCCCGCGGCGCGGGCGGCACGTCTCGATCCGGTCGAGGCACTTCGGTACGAGTAG
>DASYIM010000242.1:0-7051 GCA_035997625.1 Gemmatimonadaceae bacterium | reverse complement strand
GGGACGAGGGAAGCGGGAAGCGGGGGGCTCACGTATCGAGCTCCGCGCTCAGCTTTGGCTCCGCCGGCGCGCGTTGACCGAGTAGGCGCGCCACGATTCTGTCACCATGATAGCGGCCGTTCTCGATGAACACCTTGTTGGCGTCGTAGCCGGCCACGACCACACCGGCGATGAACACGCCGGGGACGGAAGTCTCCAGCGTTTTCGAGTCGTGCGCCGGAATGCCCGTCTTCAGATCTATCGGAACGCCACATTCCCTCAATAGATCGAGATTGGGCGCGAACCCGGTCATGACGTAGACACGATCGGCCTTCAACCGGTCCTCGCCCAGGCCCGAGGAGATGACCACGTGGCTCGGAGTGATTGTGGCGACACGACTGTTCCATCTCACCGCGATCTGTCCTTCCTTCACCCGGTTGGTGAAATCGGGGAGCACCCACGGCTTGATCTTTTTGTCGAACGTCGGCCCGAAGTGCACGAGTGTGACGCGCGCGCCGGATCGCCACAGGTCCAGCGATGCCTCGGCGGCGGAATTCCCTCCGCCCACGACTACGACGTCCTGGAGAAAAGCTTCGTGGCCTTCGCGGTATACGTGGGTGACGTGCGGCAGATCTTCGCCGGGAACACCCAGCTTGTTGGGGGAGCCGAAATAACCGGTCGCCACGACCACCGCGCCCGCTCTGGTCTTTCTCTGGTCACCTCCAGTGGTCTGCGAGAGCACAGTGAAATTTCCATTCTCTCCACTTATCGCCGTAACTCGCTCGCGTTGCCGCACCGGAACATCAAAGTAGGTGACCACCGACCGGTAATAGGCGAGCGCATCGCGACGGGCTGGTTTCTCCGTAGCGATGACGAACGGCAGGCCCCCTATGGACAGCTTCTCGGCAGTCGAAAAGAATCTGACGTACGTCGGGTATGCCTCTATCGTGCTGACGACGACGCTGCTCTCGATGACAAGAGGTTTGAGGCCGGCACGCTGGGCGGAGACGGCGGCGGCGAGACCGCACGGGCCCCCGCCGACGATCACGAGGTCCGCGTCACTGGCATTGGTCACGACTATAGGTTCAGGCTATGGCTGCCGACGCCACCAGCACCGCGCCCTCGACCCCAATGATCTGATCCCGGCGCGTGCCCACGCTGACATAGGTAATCGGCGTCTCGACGAGGGACTGGATTCGATCAAGATATCGCCGCGCCTCGGAAGGAAGATCGGTGAGATTTCTCGCCGCCGCGGTGCTCGTCATCCACCCATCGAACCACTCGTACCTCGGGACAGCGCGATCCAGAAGGTCGAGATCACCCGGAAATTCCTCATAGACGTCGCCGTCCGCTTCGTAGCCGGTGCAGAGCCCAATCCGATCGAGTGTGTCGAGGACGTCCAGCTTGGTGACGGCAAGATCGGTGAGTCCATTGACGCGCGCTGCATAACGGACGACGACGCCGTCGAACCACCCGCAGCGGCGTGGGCGTCCAGTCGTCGCGCCGAACTCGTTGCCCAGCTCGCGGACCCTCGATGCAAGCGGCTCCTCGAACTCAGTCGGCAGCGGACCGTTACCAACGCGGGTCGTGTAGGCTTTGACCACGCCGATGACTGAATCGAGCTCCTTGGGGGCGATGCCGACTCCAGTCGCCGCGCCGCCGGAGGTAGTGCTGCTCGACGTGACGTAAGGATAGGTTCCGTGATCGATGTCGAGCAGCGAGCCCTGCGCCCCTTCGAGCAATACCGCAGCGCCGCCCACGATCGCGCGGTGAATTCTGAGACCCACGTCCTCTGCGAGTGGGAGCAGCCGCTGGGTGAATTTCTCGAGGACGCCCAGGGTGTAATCGACGTCGGCTCGCTTGTCTCCGGAAATGGCGAGCTGGATGTTGGCGTGCGCCACACCGCGCTCTACCAGCTTCCTCAGACGCGCCGGATTCCGCAGATCGAGCACGCGGATGCCCCGCCGGCCGAACTTGTCTTCGTAGGCAGGTCCGATCCCCCGACCCGTGGTTCCAATCTCCTTGCTCGCCGAGCTTTGCTTGTCGACCAGCTTGTGATATGGAAGAACGAGGTGCGCCCGATCACTCACGTACAGGCGCCCCTCCACGTCGATTCCGTCCGACACCAGCTCATCGATCTCGGCAAACAGTGTCTCGACGTCGAGCACGACGCCGTTGCCGATCGCGCAGCGAACCCCCGGGTGGAGGATGCCACTCGGGATCTGGTGCAGAACGAACGACTTGTCGCCGATGTGAACGGTATGACCCGCGTTGGCCCCGCCCTGATAGCGAACGACCCAGTCTGCCCGCTCGGCGATCACATCGACCAGCTTGCCTTTGCCTTCATCTCCCCACTGGGCGCCGACGACGACGATGGTACGGGTATTGGAATCGAACATTCGTGGAAAGGCCGGGGCTGGTGAGGGGGGCGGAAAAAGCAAACGCCCCGAGAGCTTCGGGGCGTTGGTTCAATCTACCTTCCAGATAGTGCGTGTCAACGCTCGGCGGGCGGAGGTGGCGGGACTTCGTCGATCACCCGCGGCGGGTCGTCGGGCCGGACGACGCTCCTGATTGGCAGCACAACCGTAAAGGTCGAGCCCTTGCCGAAGTTGCTGGCCGCGAAGACGTGCCCTCCCAGAGCGTCGACCAGCTTGCGCGTGATACTCAGGCCAAGGCCGGTGCCCCCAAACTCTCGCGTCCGGGACTGATCCACCTGGCGGAAATCCTCCCAGATCGACTCCAGATCGCCTTCACGGATCCCGATGCCCGTGTCGGTGACGTCGAAACGAAGGTCTTCATCGTCCTTCATCACCGTCACCTTGACCCCGCCGTGATGCGTGAACTTGACGGCGTTCGAGAGCAGGTTGAGCAGAATCTGCTTCACCTTCGTGCGATCGGTGTGCAACACCAGCGCCTTCGACGGAATCTCGGAAGTGAATGCCAGCTGCTTCTTCTTGACCAGCGGCTCGATTTGCTGCGAGATCTCCGTCATGACCTCGCCGAGCGTCACATCGTCGAGGTGGAGCGGCATTCTGCCGGCTTCGATCTTGGCGAGGTCAAGAATGTCGTTGATCAGGGCAAGAAGATGCTGCGCGGCTCCCTGAATGCGGTTCAATCCTTCTTCCTGTCGCGGAGTCAGATCGCCGTAGATGCGATCCAGCATCAGCGATGCATAGCCGATGAGCGCGTTGATAGGCGTCCGCAGCTCGTGCGACATGCTCGCCAGGAACTCCGACTTCAGCCTGTTCGCTTTCTCGAGCTCGCGCGACTGCCATTGCAGCCGCGTGTTCTGCTCGGCGAGGTCGGCGGTGGCGGCCTGAATGCGCTCCTCCAGCTGGCTGGAGAATGTCTTGAGCTCCTCGTACAGTCGCTCGTTCTCCGCCTGCTCGGTCAGGTCGTGCAGCACCGACACGATAGCCAGCGGTTCGCCGCGACGGTTGAGAATCTTTCCCGATACGACTTCGACGGGAAGCTCGACTCCGGTCTCCGGGATGTGCAGCTTCATCTGCTCGCGACGCGCCAGAGACGGGCTGATTGTGAAGTCGGAGATGAAGGTCGTGAACTTGGTGTCGTTGGCCTGGATCATTGCCGCCCGCTCCCAGCTCTCGCTGTCATCCGACTCGAACAGCTGCTCCGCCTCCTTGTTCATGAGGATGATGTTGGAGCGATCGTCCGTCACCAGGATTGGGTCGGCCACGTTCTCGAGAATGAGATTCAGGCGGTCGCGCTCGCGCTTGGCGTCGATCTCGGCGAGCCTGACGCGTTGAACCTGACGCTCGAGCTCGTTCGACGCGCGCCGCAAGTCGGTGACATCACGCAGTACCGAGACTGTAGCCCCACCCTGGATGCCGTTGCCCGCACCCAGTGGGTGGGTGAGGACCTCGAACAGAAGGTCGGTGCCTTCGTCGGGATCTACGAGATTGAGCTCGCGCGAGCCGGCGGTCTCCTTGGAGCCCATCGCCGCCTTCGACAGGTGCGATGTGAAGAGCAGATTGTTGATCTCCACGGCGCGCCTTCTCCCCTCGGAGTCCTTGTCGGTCGTCGACAGCAGATGCTCTGCGCGCAGGTTCTGCACGACCATTTCGCGATCGGCATTGATGATCACGATCGGATCGGGCAGCGAATTCATGATCGTCGTCAGCATCTCGCGCTGCTGATCGAGCCGGCCCGTCGACAACCGGAACTCTTCGACCGCCGCCATGCGCGCCAGCACCGGGCCGGCCAGCGACGCCGCGTGCATTAAAGCGCCGAGGAGATCGTCATCGACGGTGGCTTCGAGAAGTACGACGCCGCCAGGAGCGTGCCCCAGCTTCCTTCGCCGGTCGATGATCGCGCTTCGCCTCACCACACACCCTGCCAACTGAACCGCGTCCAGTTCGGCGTCGGTGAGTATGTGCGGCGCGCCGCGGAACTGCGGTTGGGGAAATGGAATTGCCGTCCACTCCCCGAAGGGCAATCCGGCCAATGGCGATATCCCATCGCAGCTTATCGAGTGGAGCGAAAGCGCAGAGAGGGTCAGAGGATTGGACAGATCCTCTGTGGGGACGGTCAGTTTCGCCCCGGCGGGGTTGTCAAAACCAATGTTGGCCGTGCTTACAAGCTCGCGGGGCGGACTGTCGAGGGTGACGGCAAGTGCGCGCCGCGCCCCAACGATGTCGGCAAATTGCGCGAGCATGAAGGTGGCTGCGGTTACAAAATCGGGTGCCTCGGAGATGGCCGACAGAAGCTCGGCGAGACGCTCTCCGCTTAGCTGCGTTGTGGAGGCTACCGCTCCAGTCTCACGCTTCGAGTCGCTCAAGTCGCCGCTTCAGATCAGCATTTTCCGAGCGCATCCGTTCGAGCTCCTCGGCTCCTCCCGCCGTCAGCTCGCGCGGCCGGGACATCGGCGCCGACAGTCCGACGGCGTCGGCGTATTTGAGGTACGTGTCGATGGAGGCGACGACAATGCGCGCTTCTACCGTCGCGAGCTCGATACCGACAAGTGACACGCGAACCCACGCGTCGATGACTATGCCCTTGTCGAGTACACGGTCGAGAACATCGATTAGCGAGCTACCGCTCGGGGAACGTTCAACTGCCATGTCGTGACTCCTGTTGACTTGCTGCCGAGGCGGTCTGTGAAGGTGATTGCGCTATGGCCGGTCTGGCGTGGGTGCTCAGACGGGGATCGGTCTTCCACCAGTTCAACCCGATTTGCTCCGCCTTGTCGATCGAGCAGATAAGAAGGCGGATCTGAATGGTGAGGAGCTCGACGTTGGCGAGGTTGATCTTGATGTCGCCGACTACGACGAGGCCCTTGTCGAGCACACGATCGAGGATGTCGACAAGACCGTAGGTGCGCGACGGGGCTACTAAGTCTGCCAAGCAGTCGTCTCCGTTCGGCTCGTGCGCCGGGTTATCGTAAGGTGCCTAGGGGGCCCAGGTCGATCTGGAGATCGTCATCGGTCAAACCGAAGATCCCTTTCATTTCCTGCATCCGATCGTTGAGGCGGAGCAACGCGACCCCGAGCTTCTCGATTTCCGCGTCGCTCAGATGTCCCCCCTCCATTCGCCGGACTGCCTGGTGCTCTAGGACCTTACGCAATACCTCAATCAACGTCAAGACGAGCTTGGCGAGGCCATTCTCGGCTTTGTCGGGGTCCGTATTAAGACGCGGGGGCAAACCTGGAGCAACCGCCTCCAAAGGCGTTATCGAGGCATCTTTTGGCGCCGGCAGTGATTCCACCACTTGGCTTTCCATCGTCGATCCGGACAACGGGGTGCGACCTGCATCACCGAGTGCCAGTGGGAGTCCTGGGTGCCGGTCGCCGGACACCAGAGGGCGTCTCATTGCCGTCTCCAGCGCCGTCAGCAGCAGGCCGAGGTCGAGCTTGATGAGATCTATGTCGGCCACGGCGAGCATCACCTCTCCCCTCAGCACGACTCCCTTGTCGAGGATGTGATTCAGTACTTCGGCAAGCTCGATCCGCGGGGTGCCGAGCAGGTCGTCGATGCTCATAGGCCCCTCTCGCCGACAAAGTGGTACGGTGGCCACGGGCCGGTGAAGTCGAACTTGAATCCGGAGGGCTCGTACTTGTTGACCATCGCCGTCAGCGCGGCCTGAAACTCGACCACGCGCGACGGGGCGACAAGGAATGACGCGTTTAGAATTGCCCTTCCCTGCTCTCGGGGCGCGCCCGCGTTGACCGGCTGCTCGCGCACGCTTTCTATCGCAACCGACCGCAGAGAATCGAGGACTTCGCCGGCGGCTCGCGAAGCCATATCGCGACCCGCATCCTTCCGGAGACTCTCGACCTTGCGCTCGAGAAGGTACTTCTGTCCGGGAGACGCTTTGGCAGCCTCCGCTTCGAGCGATCGCACCTCGGCACTCCAGTCGCCAAGCTTGTCGTTGAGCACCGCTGGCTGGACATAGACACGGACAATGAACTCCCGCCCGTCGCCGATGCGGGCAAAGGTGCCCTGCAGCTCCCCGATCCGCTTCTTCAGCATCGCCGCGACCGCTTTGCTGTCTCGGAAGAGCGTCCACATCGGAAACGGGATGACGGCGCCGTTGTCCGACGCCCAGGTGAGAACCCGATCGTGCGCCATCGCCCGCTGGCTGACCCAGTCGAGGTCAGCGGTGAGTGCTTCAACCCTTTCGGGCGAATAGTCCGCGGCGCTCACCGATGTAGCGAGCGCGGCTACATCGTCATTGGAGATCAGTGATATCGCACCGCCATCAATGCCTGCGGGTGCGGCACCCGCCTCCAGCGACGGACGGACGACTCCATAGACATAGCACAGCCGCTCGATCATTCGGACGCGCTGGTAATCGCGCTACTCTGACTCGCCGCTGCCGGCAACGCGAACGGGCCCACCACCGATCGACATGCCCAGTTTCTCACGCCATTCACGTACGTCGCGTAGCCGCTGCATGATCTCGGCTTCCTCGCGCACGTATTCGGCGTCGTCGATCTCTCCCATCTCGAGTCTCATCTGCAGTTTCATGAGATCTTCCTTCACCGGCGTGTCGTCGGTCAGCTCTTCCTTCACCACGCGATCGACCTTGTCGATAGTCCACCTCGCGCCCCAG
>DASYIM010000241.1:0-6193 GCA_035997625.1 Gemmatimonadaceae bacterium | reverse complement strand
ACTCCCTCGTCCGCTGGAGAATGGACTGGCTATCCGAACAGGAGGCAACGAGCGCGCACGCCTCCCAGGCGTCGAACCCGCCCAACACCAGTGTGCCGCGTGCGCCACGTTCGGGGGGTCTGGTTGGCATTGAGTGCGTTTGGGCTCATGCGATGATCGGAATCCTTATTGCCTTCCCACCGCGCATGCCATTACAAACCAAGCACCTATCGCCGCGCTTCCTTTCCCTCCCCGGGCTAGCAGTTCTTCTGCTCTCCGCCTGCAATACGCCCGACGCGGCGTTGGGAGTCGACCAGTCACTCACAAATGATGCCGGTGGACACGCGAGCTCCAATAGCGCGCTATTCCGTGTGGACCTCGGCACATTGGGCGGATCCTCAAGTTACGCCGCTGATATCAACGGCAACGAAATAGTCGTTGGCTGGTCCGAGACAAGCTCGGGGGCGACCCACGCGTTTCGATGGAGCGCGAACGGGGGCATGGTCGATCTCGGTACGCTGCCGGGCGATTCCGAGAGCAGGGCAGTCGCCATCATTGATGGCGCGACGACATCCGGTGGTCAGATTCTTGGAGTCAGCGGCAGCGGAGCACAATGGACTCCTGTGACATGGTCAGCGTCGGGCTCCATCAGCCGTTTGCCAATTGGTTTGATCCCAAGTTTCACTTTCGGCCTTCCGGTCGGGTTCAATTCTGCGGGGGATGTGGTCGGCTGGGATGGCGGATTGGGACTCCAGCATGGCTGGAAATGGTCCGCAGATGCCGGAAAGTACGACCTGTCGGCCAACGTCGAAGGAGGGAGCAACGAAGGCTCCGCCGGGGGCGTCACTGCGTCCGGCCTGGTAGTACTTACAACCCGCGCGTTCACCTGCCACCAGAACCCTCAGTGCTGGCGCACCTATTTGTGGAGCAAGACGCAGGGCTACGCCGCGGTCGGAACGCCCGGATCTGACCCAGAAGCCAGCGTCACAGGACTCGGAATCAGCGAACAGGGCACCGTTGTTGGCTGGGCTACCATTAATGAGAAGAACGCCTTCCCATATCGGTGGACGGTTTCCACCGGCTTCACGCCTCTGTCTCAATACTCCAACGCGAGTAATAGTTACGGCTACGCAACCGCGGTGAATTCGGCTGGAACGGTGGTCGGTGCCGCATTTGAACCGACCTCGGGCTCCATCGTTGCGACAACCTGGCCCGCGACGGGTGGAATCGTGAGACTTAGTGCGGATGATCCAAACCCGAGCGTTGCAGTGGCCATCAATAGCGCGGGCACTATCGCAGGCTGGGCGTCTGTCTCGGATCATGTCAATCACGCCGTTGTCTGGAGTTCTTCGCTCAAGGGATCGCACTCGAACCTGCTTGTACCAGGGCCAACACCGCGGTACCTATCCAGCGCAAGCACCCCCTGCCTCAAAGGCGTTCGTGCAATTCTGACACGTCAGGCGTTGTTCTCGTGTGCGATTAACGCCGATCACGGGCGCTGAATCGCGGGGCAGTCGCGTTCGCACGGGGTAAAACGAAGGCCCGTCCGGCACGGACGGGCCTTTGTGCCGCAGGTAGCTCACACCAACCGCAGCTCCGACTGTTAGAAACGAAAAGGACCGACACGCGATGGTCGGCCCCCTCGTTATGCTCGTGTCCGGCGCGACGTTCACGTCGCCCCCGGCTTTACCTTCCCTTCGAGAACTGGAATCCGATCTGAACCAGATCTGCAATTGGCTTCGGATTCGGGCCACCCGTGCGGGCAGGCTCGAATCGCATGGCAGGGATGACCTTGCGAACGGCATTAGCCAGCAACGGATTCGGCGAATTCAGTACCTCGATGGTCGACATCATGGGGTGTCCTTCGGCATCAACGCTGAAGCGAACGCGAACTTCACCCTCAACATCCGCGACCTGCGCAGGAACTCGAGGAGTTGGCAGGTCTCCGATCAATCTTGCGCGGAGCGGGACTTCAGTGGTTTGGCTAACCTCGAGTCCAGACCGGGGGACAAGTGCCTGGACGGGACCGGGAGCGAACATCGCGTTGGTGACCTGCGCCGAAACGTTGCCAGCTCTGGAGACGGCCGAATCAAGTCCGGAAATGACCGCCGTCGAAAGCGCGGGAATCGTAGGTGGCTTGATGTCGATCTTTTTCTCCGGTGTTCTCTTGGAGATGGGAGCACGATCTTCAGTCGGACGGGGATGATTCACGGTCGAGTTGATCGAGTTCTCGGGCGCGGTTACCGTTGGCGCGGGAGGCTGAGCGATCGGGAGGCTCGCTGCGGCTGGACGCGGTGAAGTTCTCAGCGGCTCCGCGCCTGCTGCCGACACCACACCGATCGCCGGGTCGCGTTCGCCGCTGGCTTGTGAATCCGTGACTACGGCCAACGACAACAGGCCGAGGCCCACCGCTGCCGCTCCGACGATTGCCTCCTTTCTTCTGAGGAACAACATGGCGGCACTAACCATCTCGGCGCCGCGTTCGCTCAGTGTCGTTGGATACGGCTTTTCCATCTCGTCGCGAAGACTTTCAAGCGCATTGAGGTACGTCAACGGCTCGCCCTGCGGATCCGTCGGGTGCGGGAGGATTACGGTCATCGCGCCAGCGGGGCTTGCGGCCGGTGAGGTTGCCACGTCGACCCTGTCCGATGCAGCGATCAGATCGTCAAATCTCGCTTGAATGGAGACAGGCGGTTTTTTCGGATTGGATCCGTTCGAGCGCTCTAGCGGCGCAGGGGTTGGGGGCGTCCAGGCCGGCGGCTCGGACAAAGTCAGTCGAGGCGATTCCCCAGCCAAAAGGCGATATTTTTCAGGAGCAACGGTCCTCTCCAAGGGGGTGCCGACATCGAAAGAGTCTTCAGATCCCTGCAGCCGAAGATCTGCGATTCGCTCGCGCGATGGACGAAGACTCGGGTGGTCGACCCCCATCGTTTTCTCGCGTATCGATAGCGCGCGCTGAAACGCACTCAAGGCTTCGGCGATCTTGCCGCGCGCAGCACAGGAGTCGCCAAGGTGCTCGAGCGAGGTGGCAATCGCGAAATGGTTTGGCGCGAGCGTCCTGTCCCGGATGTCGAGCACCCGCCGCCAGAGTTGTTCAGCGGATTCGTGACGACCAAGCGCCTGCCTGACAGTGGCAAGACTTGCTAGAACTGTTGCGACCTCCGGATGGTCATCTCCCTTGCTTCGCTTTATCTCGAAGAGTCGCAGCAGCAGCGGCTCGGCCGACGCAAAGGCGGATTTCTTGAGATAGAGACGGCTCAGATCCGTCAGCAGCAAGACTACATCGGGATCGTCCGGGCCAAGGGTGCGGTCGGCAACTTCGAGCGCTCTGGCAAACATTGCTTCGGCTTCACCAGATTCTCCGGCTTCCTGCTTACTTGCGGCCATTCGGAGCAAAGATGCGAGCTCGGATGGCGCGGGACTGTGAGCGTCGGCTGGCCCGCTGACGGGCGAGCTTCGGTCACCGGCTCGTTCGCCTCCGCTCACGGGTGAATAGGTGGATGGGTCGAAGGTGCGTTCGAGCCCTTTTGCGAAATCGGCCATGCCCTAAAGCCTCCACGGTTTTCTACAGGATGCGACGGACACCCACCCTGGGACGACGCGTACAGACCGTCAGCGCGCCGGCACGACCCGGGGGCAAGTGGGAGACCATATGTAGTCGGCGTTATACGCGGGTCAGCGCCGAACCGAGTTGTGTTATCGGTGCAACACATCCCGCGAGCGTTGCGTGAACGCAACACTCCTCAGGCTAAATACCATAGAGGAGGGAAGGGTCCGATCTTGAGAGGAGGAAAGGGCCCGATCTTGAGAGGAGAGAAGGGCCCGATCTTGAGTTCGCGAGCGGTGGCGGGCGACCGTCGAGACCGCGCTAAGTCCGCCGGCCCGAGTCGGGGTCGGCGCGTTTTGAACGCGGGCGAGGCACGTCTGCGTCGTCCTCTGGATCCCAGGTCGGTCCGCATTTCATCACTCGTTTGGCAATGCGGCACCATTCGGTGACCTGGCTGTCGTTCGCGCTCATCCAATTGACCGGAACGGGGGCGAGTCGCCGTTTTTCACCGCCGCTGGCAAAACAAAGCCAGCCATTGGTGTACTCGGATGCGACCGACTCGCGGGCACCAGTATGCTCGCGCCGATCTCCCAGCACGCGCTGCTCGATGAGAAAGACGGCGTTTTCCACAGGCGAGCGACGTTCCATCCGGCGGCGCTCGATCGACGAGGGATGGACCATCCATACCGCCCAGACGCGCCCACGCGCGTCGAGGAAAGTGCGATAGCCTGAGTTTTTCGAGGCGTGGACTTGCACGTGGTTTCGGCGGAGGATGGGCTTCACTCAATGGCAAAACACAAACCAACAGCAGCAGGCTCCAGAACAGGGATACGACGAAAGGTGTAATTAGTCCAGCGATCGCGTGGTGGGGCGTATATTTGGGGGACGATGAACAGGATTGGGTATCTCATTCTGGTGCCGCTCGTTGCGACGAGTAGCGGCCCGCCACGCGCGCCTAACGCCGAGGCGGGCAACGACATCACGAACGAATCGTTCGTCGCCGGCGAGCGTCTCTCGATTCGCCCGGTGAAGTGGACGGTGATTGGCGGGAGTGAAGCGCGAGACGTGGTTTCGGGAAGAACGGTTCCGATCATCCTGCAGGCGGAGATCGCCAAGGGCTGGCACATCTATTCATTGACGCAGAAAGCCGGCGGCCCCATTCCGCTGCGACTCGAACTGGTCGGCCCCCCGGACGTGGTCGTACGTGGGGTAATCAAGGCCCCGAAGCCGGATCGCTTCTTCGACAAAAATTTTGGAATCGAGACGGAGCTCTATTCCGGCAGTCCGCGTTTCACCATTCCCGTCGGTGTTCCCGGTCGGGCTCTGTCGGGGATTCGGAAATTCCAGATCGGTGCGCGCTACCAGGTTTGCAGTGACAAGATGTGTCTGCCGCCGCGCACCGACAGACTGGATGTGGCAATTCGGATAGCGGGCGCGACATGAGCTCGGGCTTTCTGTGGCTGGCGGCCAGCACCGGACTTCTCTCGCTGCTCACGCCGTGCGTCTTCCCAATGGTGCCGGTAACCATCGCCTATTTCTCGAGCGCGGAACATCGGCGCGCGTCGGGATTCCGTGGAGCGCTTCTATTCGGGCTCGGCATCGTCAGCACGTTCACGGTTCTGGGATTGGTTCTGGCGGCGCTTTTCGGAGCCGCCGGGCTAAACCGGTTCGCCGCTGATCCATGGGTGAATATGGCTCTCGCGGTTCTTTTCCTCTTCTTCGCCGCGAATCTGTTCGGGTGGCTGGAGCTAACCGTACCATCTCGCATTCTCAACGCCGCGGTTCGTGCGTCTCGCGAGTCTCCGCGCGGGAGCTCGCTCGGAGCATTGGTGATGGGCGCGACGTTCACCCTCACCTCCGTCACATGCACTGCACCATTCGTCGGAACCTTGCTCGTTCTTGCATCCAGAGGATCCTGGGTTTCGCCGGTAGTTGGTATGATCGTCTACTCCTCGGCATTCGCGCTTCCGTTCGTACTGTTGGCGATCGCGCCGCGCTTCGTTGCACGGCTGCCGCGGTCCGGTGAGTGGCTTCGTACCCTTCGCGTGCTGATCGGATTTCTGGAGGTCGGCGCGGCAATCAAGTTCGTGTCGAACTCTGATCTGGTACTTGGCTGGGGCATCTTCACTCGTGAGGTCGTCCTGTTCGCCTGGATGGTGCTGGCGTTGGCTGGCGCGGCGTACCTGTTGGTGCGGATCAGGGGCGACGTGAAGCGGCGTGAAATGTCGTTCGGCACGATCGTGGCGGCGGTTCTTGCGCTGGCGACTGCGGGCTGGCTTTCCACCGGGCTGACGGGGAAGCCGCTTCCTCAAGTCGAAGCATTTCTGCCACCGCGCACTCCGATGTCGATCGTCGCATCCGCCGAAGCGGGGTCGTTGGAGTGGACTCTCAATGATTACGCGGGAGCCCTCGACGCGGCGCGTAAATCCAACCGCCTGGTCTTCGTGGATTTCACGGGCTACACCTGCACCAACTGCCGCTGGATGGAGGCGAACATTTTCAATCGCCCGGACGTTGGCGCGCAGCTCGGCCAGTTCGTACTCGCTCGCCTGTACACCGATGGCGATGGTCAGATGTACGAGCGGCAACAGGCATTTCAGGAGAAGACTTTCGGGACGGTGGCGCTGCCACTTTACGCGGTAGTCGATGCCGACGGCAAAGTGCGGG
>DASYIM010000240.1:0-6836 GCA_035997625.1 Gemmatimonadaceae bacterium | reverse complement strand
GATGAAGTCGGCATGGGCAAGACATACGTTGCCCTCACCCTCGCCAGGAGATTCGGTCGCCGCCTGATTGTCACGCCGGCCGCGCTTGTCCCGATGTGGCGGGGTGCGCTGGCCAAAAGCCACACCGACTCTGAGCTGGTGACATTCGAAGCGCTGAGCCGGGCAGACGCCGGCGAGCGCCGCGGCAAGCGCAACGAAAGGCTCGCACGCGCCACATTCGATTTCGTCATAGTTGACGAAGCCCATCACGTCAGGAATCCCCGAACTAACCGATTCTTCGCCCTCGAGTCGCTGGTGGGTGGCGCCAGGGTATTGATGCTCACGGCCACGCCGATCCACAATCGTCGCGCCGATCTGGTCGCGCTGTTGTCACTGTTCCTCGGCTCACGCGCCCGCGCGTTGACATCGGCGGAGCTGGCGTTGTGTGTGGTGCGACGCGAGCACAAACACCTCGAGCAGTCACTGAGAATTCCAACCGTGCTTCCGACAGTCTATCACGAGCTGCCTGACGATCCGATGCTCGTCGAGCAGTTGATGGGTCTTCCGCCGCCCGTTCCGTTTCGTGATGGCGGGATTGCGGGCGCGCTCGTCGGGCGGGGACTCGTTCACCTCTGGGCATCGAGCGAAGCAGCGCTGCACGAGGCGATAAGGCGAAGGATTGCACGCGCGTCCGCGCTGTGCACTTCGCTCGAGGCGGGAACCTATCCGACAGCGAAAGAGTTGGAGACCTGGGTCTACGGCGACGGTGTCCTGCAGTTGGCATTCGCCGAGCTGCTCTCAACGCCGGCCGGCAGTCATCATGATTTGCTCGAGGCCGTCCGCGCACATCTGAAAGCCCTCCAAAGGATCAGAAACAGATTCAGCTCGAGCTGTGACGGTGATTCCAGCCGGATCGAGGTTGTTGCAGAAGTCAGATCTTCCAAGCCCGGGAGCCGAATCGTCGCATTCTCTCAGTATGCGGAGACAGTGTCGATGGTCTTTCGCGGTCTCGCGCGTGGTGGGCGGGTCGCGATGTTGACATCCCACGGCGCGAGAGTGGCAGGCGGGCCGCTGACACGCGCGGAGGCAGTTTCCAGGTTCGCGCCTCTGGCTACAGGCTCGCCCCAGCCCACACCCGCAGAGATTATCGATCAGCTTCTGACTACAGACCTACTCAGCGAAGGAGTCAATCTCCAGGACGCCGACACTGTCATTCACCTGGACCTTCCCTGGACAACCGCGCGTATGGAACAGCGAGTGGGACGGGTTGCCAGGCTTGGATCGCCGCACTCCCGGATTGCCGTTCACCTGCTGCGTCCACCACGCTCGGCGGAAAAGGTGTTGGGAGGCGAGTCGATCGTTCAGCACAAATGGCGCGTGGCCAGAAGCGCAGTCGGAATCAGCGTGCCCAGTCCCGGGTTCGATTCGACAGCTCGCAGGCGCATTGGAGGCGAGCAATCGTCGACCGCGCCCGTCCCCGAAAAAGTCGAGGAGCTGCGCGCCCTTCTCGAATGCTGGCAGACTGTCGGTGTTCGGGCCGGATCGGCGCAAATTGACGTTGCAAGCGATGTGGCCACCATCGCGACGGTAGACGCGACGCTGCCTGGATTCATCGCTGCCGTATCGCTCGAGAATTCGCCGAGGCTACTCATCGGTTTTGAAGGCCGAATCCGCGTCGACCTTCTCACTCAGATCGAGCTGTGCGCGAGTGCCGGATCGAGAGATACCGAAACGGATCTCGCTGCAGCCGAGCGTGCCGTCGAAATGATTCTTGAGTGGGCCCAGTCTGAAAAAGCATCAGCGGCGGCAGGACTCACCTCATCGAATGCCCTCCGCCGGCGAGAGATTACGAGCCGGATCGATGCGTCAATCGAATCGGCGCCACCGCACCTGCGCAGCTACCGATTGATTGCGGCCGAGCGCGCTCGCGCGATTGCTACCAGCCCGCAATGCGCCGCTGTCGAGCGCGAGCTGGGCGCATTACTGCACTCCGACCTCTCTGAGGACGAATGGCTCCAGGCAGTCGCCGATCTGCAAACGACAACGGGCCGGTTGAACGATATCTCAACCGACCCGCTTCGAATTCACGCGATTCTGATTCTTGGAAACGCAGCTATACCGCCTCGATCTCCGTCGCCGCTCGCTCCAGAATGTCCTTGATCTTCTTGATCTGCTCCGCCGTCCGCGATGTCTTCGACGCGTACACCGCGCGGCCCACGTTCTTCATCCCGCGGTGCACTTCCATCATCGGCTCGCCGAACAGGCTCTGCGCGAAATCTGCGATCTTCGAGAAGATGTCGTCGATCAGCGGCTGATTCTCGGCGAGATGCTTCCGGCCCTCGTCCGTGATCTCATAGATCTTCTTGCCACCCTCTTCGGGGAGCGCCCGCGCGTAGCCCAGATCCTCGAGCATCGTCAGCGTCGGATAAACGGTGCCCGGACTCGGTGAGTACATACCGGCAAACCGCTCCTCGATTTCCTTGATGATCTCGTAGCCGTGGCGAGGCTTCTCGTCGAGCAGACGCAGAATCACGAACTTGAGATGCCCCTGATCGAACATCCTCCCGCCGCCGAACGGCCCACCCCGCGACTTCCCGCGACCGGCCCAAAACGCCCCGGAATCAAATCCGAAATTCTCCGGTCGCATCCCGAACGCCCAGGCGAACCTCGGCCCACATTGCCCTTCATGCATTGGTCTGACCCTCGCAACCCGTCCTTAACGCGCCAGCGAAGCGCCAGTCAGCGCCTCTGATATAACTGACGATATATCTTACGGTCCCGAAGTTATATCGGGCGATATATCGCGTCAAGTGTCGCTGTAGAGCTGGGGTCCGGGATCGTCGGGCTGCCCGGGTCGCCAAGCGTCTGAGCCGCCGGCCAAGAAAGTCAGGAGGCAGATCACCCCGTTAACTGAGATCATTCGTTACTGAGATCTCGGATCCGGTTCTGTTTGCACTTGTCGTTTGTCGCCTCCAGTCGATCCCCTTAACCACAACGAACGCAACCACTTAACCCTCTGCGTCTGTTTTGACTCGCGGGGCTTGCATCTTGCCCAACTTCTGCGTTGCGGTGTCCTCAGCACCGCCAAGGACCGAGGAAACCGCGTTTCCCCCTCGCCAGCGATAGTAACGAAGCATGATCGCCGATTCGTATAGCCTCGCACTCGTAATTCTCTCGATCGCCGTCGCCGTCATCGGCGCCTATGTCGCCGTGGAGACAGCGCAGCGTGTTCGCGCCAGCGAAGGGCGCCGCCGCACCCGATGGATCAACGCCGGCGCGCTCGCACTCGCACTCGGCATCTGGAGCATGCACTTCGTCGGGATGCTCGCGCTCCAGCCGTCGGTCCCGACCTGGTACGACGTCCTTCTCATCGTCGCATCCATCATCGCCGCGGTGGTAGCCGCTGGAATTGCGTTCTACATCTTCAATCGCGCCACAGTGCGTTTCCCGATGCTGGCCCTCGCCGGCATTCTGATGGGTGTCGCCATCGCCGGGATGTACTACACGGGAATGGCCGGGATGAGAACGGGCGGATCGATTATCTACGATCCGCGCATTCTCGCCGCTTCGGTCGGCATCGCCGTCGTCTTCTCTTTCGTCGCGCTGTGGGGGATTCGCAAAGTCCTCGACCTCCCGCCCGAACGACGGTCGTTTGTTCGCCGCGCAGGTGCGGCGCTTCTGCTCGCGGCACCCTTCGTCGGAATGCAGTACGCCGGCATGGCGGCGGCCCAATTCACTCGCGGCACCCTCGGATGGCAACCCGGCGATGGGCTCTTCCTCGGCACTTTCCAGGTCGGTCTGATTCTCTCGATCGTCAGCATCATTCTTCTCATGTCCGCCTGGGGCGTGACGCGGTTCGAGCGCTGGAGCATTGCCACCAGAACGAAATTCGAGAGCCTCCTCCAGCTCTCACCGCAGATCGTCTGGTTCGCCCAACCGGATGGGCAAATCAGCTACTTCAATCCGTACTGGTACGACTATACGGGTCTCTCCGAGCGTGCGACTCTGGGTTACGCCTGGACCGAGGCGATTCACCCCGAGGATCGGGATCGCGTCATCTGGAGCTGGCAGCAAGCGGCAAAGGAGGGCCACGAGTACGACGTCGAAATGCGACTCCGTAACAACGACGGCACGTACTGCTGGTTCCTGGCGAGGAGTCGACCCGGCCGCGATGAGGCAGGCAACGTCAACGCCTGGCTTGGCATCGCCGTCGACATCGAAGAGCGAAAGAAGGCGGAAGAGGAAGCCTGGGCGGCGAGCCAGGCAAAATCGGAATTTCTCGCCAGCATGAGTCACGAGCTGCGCACCCCGCTCAACGCCATTGGTGGCTACGCCGAGCTCCTGGCGATGGGCATTCGCGGCTCACTCAACGCCGAGCAGGCACAGGACGTCGCCCGCATCCGCCGCAGCCAGCAGCACCTGCTCACCCTCATCAACGATGTCCTCAATTTCGCCAAGGTCGATGCCGGACAGGCCGAGTATCGTCTCACCGCCGTTCCCGTCGACGAAATTCTGAAGGACACCGAGTCGATGATCGCGCCGCAGATTCTGGCCAAGGGTCTCAGATACACCTACAAGGGTGGCGACAAAACGGCTTCGGTCCTCGCCGATCCCGAGAAGCTCCAGCAGATCGTGCTGAATCTGCTCAGCAACGCCGTGAAATTCACCGATGTCGGCGGCTCGCTTATCCTCGCCGCCACACCCAGCGGGAACTGCATCGAGATCTCGGTAGCCGACACTGGTGCCGGAATCTCACCCGAGAAAGTGAACAGGGTCTTCGACCCGTTCGTTCAGGCGGAGCGGCGGCTCAACCAGCCGGTACAGGGTGTCGGCCTCGGGCTGGCAATCAGCCGTGATCTAGCGCGGGCGATGAACGGCGACATCACCGTAGAAAGCACCTTTGGAAAGGGATCGACTTTCACGCTCTCCCTGCCCCGCGCGCCGCGCGTGAATCCGGCTGATATCGCCGCGGCTACTGAATCGGCCCGAATCCGCGCCGCCGCGGAAGAATCGTCGAAGGCTACGGCGTCAGATGAAACCGCGCCGCCGGAATCCGGTCATGATGACGCGCCACAATCCGAATCCGGTTCAGCCGACCGCTCGCTTCAGGAAGCTTCGCCGTCCTAACATCCAGAAAATCGCGGTAATCACTATCAGCGCCACCACCACTACTGACAGCGGCATGTGTGGCGCGCCCGGAGTGAGCGACGCTCTCATTCCCTCCGCGACGTACACCAGCGGATTGATCAGCACCGCGTATTTCATCACCGGCACCGCGCTCAACCCCTCCCACGGGTAATACGCGCAGCCGAAGAAGATCATCGGCGCCAGAATCACGCCGAACATCAATCCGATCTGCTGCGGCTGGATCGCCGTGCCGAGGAAGAGCCCGAGTGAGGAGAACGCGGCCGCGCCAAGAATCGTGATCATCAGCACATCGCCAAAATGCGTGAAGGTGAGGTTGGGAATCGGTCCCATGATCAGTCGCGCCACCGGCAGCACGAACAGCGCCGAGACGATGCCCTGCAGCACTCCCGCTGTGATCTTCTCAGCGGCGACGAGTACGATCGGGAGCGGCGCCAGCAGCCGGTCCTCGATCTCCTTGGTCCAGCCGAAGTCCTGCACCATCGGCAGCGCCACCGACTGTATGCTCGAGAAAGTGAGGCTTATCGCCAGCACGCCGGGCAGGAGCGCGGTCGTATATCCTCGGCCCATGAATCCCATTCGCGGCAGCAGATAACCGAACACGATGACGAACATCAGCGGCTGCAGCGTCGTCCGCAGCAGGAAGAACGGCAGCTCGCGCCGTGCGACGCGCATGTCGCGCCTGAGTAGTGCCAGGAAGATCGACGACGCGCGAACTTCGGCGCGAGGCGCCGCCAACGCTCCTTCTGTCATGGAATCCATCCGCTTCCCTCGTCTCCCGTCCCCCGTCCCCCGTCCCTCGTCCCGCTTCTCCCTTCCCGCAATCATCCGAGCTTCCTTCCCGTCAGAGAAACGAACAGCGTCTCCAGACTGGGTTGCAGGAGGTGAATATCGGTGACGGTTCTGCCCGTACTCTCCGCTGCTTCGATGAGAGCCGGCAGCGTTTGTCCGCCGCGGCTGCTCTGCACGCGCAGTAGTCCATCGTTCGCTTCGACATGACTGACGCCGTCGATGGTCCTGGCAATCTCCGCCGCGGGAGCGGCGTCGCCATCGAGGACGATCTCCACCAGCGTGCCGCCGGGTGCCTTCGATTTCAGGACGCGAGGTGTGTCGAGCGCGAGGAGCTTCCCGCGGTCGATGATTGCCAGCCTGTCGCAGAGGCGATCCGCTTCGTCCATGTAGTGGGTCGTCATCACGATGGTGCGGCCGCGCCGGTGCAGATCGCGCAGAATCTCCCAGAGATCGAGACGCGCCTGCGGATCGAGACCGACCGTCGGCTCATCGAGGAAGAGGATGTCCGGCTCGTGCATCAACGCGCGCACTATCATCAGTCGCTGCTGCTGCCCGCCCGACATCTCCGACATCTTCGAGCTGGCCTTGTCGGAGAGTCCGAGCCTCTCCAGCAGCTCGTACGCGCGCTTCGTGGCCACTTCGAAGGGAATGCCGAAGTAAGCCGCGTGAAACTGGAGGTTCTCCAGAACGTTGAGACTCAGGTCCGCGTTCGGCCGCTGCGGAACGACCCCAATCGTCTGCCTGACCCGCACCGAATCCTCGACGACGTCGGCGCCGGCGACGATCGCCTTGCCGGACGTCGGCAGCACGCGTGTCGTAAGAATCCCGATGGCAGTGGTCTTCCCCGCGCCATTCGGCCCGAGCAGCCCGAAGAACTCGCCCGCCTGGATGTCCAGGTCGAGCGACTCGAGCGCGACGAC
>DASYIM010000239.1:0-3996 GCA_035997625.1 Gemmatimonadaceae bacterium | reverse complement strand
CTTCACCTTCGGGTCGATGATCTTGAAGACACGCGCCAGCGCCACGCTCAAGCCACCGGCGACGTCGGGAAGCTGTGATTCGGTTTCATAACTGTAGTCCATGTCGAGCCGCGGCCGGATCGTGATCCTGTCGAGGACGGGCCTGAGCTCGATCTCTTTGTCGAATTTGCGAAAGCGCTCGATGTTCTCCTGCAATCCCTTGGTGATGGGCAGATCCTGCGGCTCGATCACGTCGCGGAGGTTCTGTTTCGCCGACGCTTGCGCCCGCACAAGGAGACCTTCGATCTCTTTGTTGATGAAATCGTCGTAGCGGGCGATGTCGGTCTTGTCGATGTCCAAGCCGGCGGCGGCGCGGAAGAAATGCTCGAACTTCGGAATGCTCATCACGTGCGGCATCGTCGCCTCCAATTCCGTGTCGACAGAGCTAACCTGCGGAACATGAAAAATTTGAGCTTGCGAGCGGGCAGGCACTGTCAGGGAATCGGGAAGAGGCGCCTGCATCACGCCGTCGAGTGACACGAACTGGTGCAGGATCAGCTTTCTCACTGGAGTGTTTCTCGATTTGAGAAGAGGGAAGGATGAGGAAGGACACGGGAGGTGGGGTGCGGCCCGGACTGTGCGACATTTTCGCGGCCGTGAGCGCCGTGACCGCCAGCCGACCGACCGTGCAAGCAAACAACTCCATTGCTAACCCCGAGCCAAAGCTGCATGAGGGATCCGTGCGGCTCATCGGCACCCGCTGGTCACCGCGCGTGCATCAGATCAAGGATTTCCTGTCGCGCAGCCGCGTTCCATTCCTGTGGCTCGACATCGACCTCGACGAGGAAGCCAGGCGCGCCGCCACGGCTGCAGTTGAGGGTGAGTCGAAATTCCCGATTCTGATCTTTCCCGACGGCACCGTCCTCCAGAACCCGGAGGTGCGCGACCTCGCGGAAAAGCTGGGACTCGATACCGAGCCGCCATCACACAATTGGGACATTGTGATCGTCGGCGGGGGGCCGGCGGGGATCACCGCATCTATCTACGGCGCATCCGAAGGCCTTCGTACGGTAGTGCTGGACCAGACCGTTCCCGGCGGACAGGCGAGTTACAGCGCCAGCATCGAGAATTATCCGGGATTTCCGGAGGGAATGAGCGGCAGCGAGCTCGCCAGCCGCGCCGTTCGACAAGCCGAGCGGTTCGGCGCCGAGGTACTGGTGACGCGAAAGGCGATCGGACTGCGCGTCGACGGCGATCGGATTGTGGTGAGCCTTGACGATAGTGGGGAGCTGGAATCGAAGGCTGTCCTGCTCACGGTCGGACTTTCCTTCCGCTGGCTGGACGCGCCAGGCTGCGCCCCGCTGGTCGGTGCCGGCATTTACTATGGCGCGGTGACGGCAGAGGCCGCCGCGTGCACAGGTCATGACATCTACGTCCTGGGCGGCGGAAATTCAGCGGCGCAGGCCGCGCTTCTTCTCGCCAGATACGCCAAACGCGTCTTCATTCTCACCCTCGAGGATACGCTCGAGGAGACGATGTCGCGGTACCTCGTAGATCGCATCCGCTCGACGTCCAACATCGTCGTCAAGACAAACCATACCATTGTTGGTGCCGAAGGAGCCGATCATCTCGAGCGCCTATCCGTTCAGAACTTGAAGACGGGCGGGATCGACGTGGTGCCGGCTCACAGCCTGTTCGTTTTCATCGGCGCCACACCAAATACGGAGTGGCTCCCGCCGTCGATCGAGCGCGACGACAAAGGTTTCGTGCGCTCCGGATTCGACTTCGCGATCGAGCATAAGCGTCCCGTCAACTGGTCACTCGATCGCACACCCTTTATGCTGGAGACGAGCGTGCCGGGCGTGTTCGTCGCCGGCGATGCGCGGAGCGGGTCTGTGAAGCGGCTCACCGCCGCCGTCGGAGAAGGCGCGATGGCCGTTCATTTCATTCATCGCTACTGCTCGACCAGAAAGCTCGCCCCTTAACGGGGGTGGCCGACCGGCCTGACCCGAGGGCGGTTGCGCGTGAGGTTTGAGAGACGTCTACCAAGTACAGTTGTCGTACTTGCAGCCTTGTCCCAGGCCTGAAAGAGCTTGCTAGTTCCGAAATCGATTACGACCCTGAGGACCTACAGCCGTGCGCAGCTCACCGCTGACATAATCGCCGGCACAATCGTGGGCGTTGTCGCTCTTCCGCTGGCAATCGCGTTTGCAATCGCCAGCGGATTGACGCCCGACCGGGGCCTTTATACCGCGATCATTGCGGGTTTCCTCATCTCCGCGCTTGGCGGATCGCGAGTCCAGATCGGCGGACCAACTGGCGCGTTCGTGGTGATCGTTTACGGGATCGTCCAGCGATACGGCATTGACGGGCTGATGGTGGCCACGCTCATGGCCGGCATCATACTCGTCATCCTCGGTGTCGCGCGCCTGGGAGCTGCAATCAAGTTCATTCCCCATCCAGTGGTTGTAGGATTTACGAGCGGAATCGCGATCATCATCGTCTCGAGTCAGGTGAAGGATTTCCTCGGATTGCGCCTGTCGAACGTTCCGGCGGACTTCATCCCCAAGTGGCGGGTAATCGCCGCCCATCTCGGGTCTGCCGACATGACTACCATCGAGATCTCTTTGCTCGCCCTCGCGATCATGGCCATCTGGCCTCGGGTGAGCCGCCGCATACCAGGTCCTTTCGTCGCGTTGATCCTCACCACCGCTCTGGCCCATTTCTTCAACCTCCCGATTGAGACAATTGGCAGTCGGTTCGGATCAATCAGCGCATCCTTCCCTCACCCGACGCTTCCACACGTTTCTCTTAACCAGCTCGCGAGTCTTGTTGCCCCCGCGTTCACGATCGCGCTTCTTGCCGCCGTCGAATCACTGCTCTCGGCGGTGGTCGCGGATGGCATGATTGGCGGTCGACACCGTTCGAACATGGAGTTGGTGGCGCAGGGGATCGCGAACATTGCGTCGCCGCTGTTCGGGGGAATGCCGGCGACGGGCGCTATCGCTCGTACGGCAACGAACGTGAAGAACGGTGGTCGCACCCCAGTTGCGGGGATGGTTCACGCCCTGACGCTCTTGCTGATCACTCTCTTCTTTGGAAGGTGGGCAGGACTGATCCCACTCGCGACGCTGGCCGCGATTCTGGTGGTTGTCTCGTATCATATGAGCGAGTGGCGCACGTTCCGTGGCGAGTTGAGTGCACCGAAGAGCGATGTCGTCGTTCTTCTGACCACTTTCGCTCTCACCGTTCTAGTCGACCTCACTGTCGCGATCGAGGTCGGGATGGTGCTGGCAGCGTTCCTATTTATGCGGCGCATGGCCGAGGTCACCAACGTCAGTGTCGTCACCAGAGAGCTCGTTGATGCGGAGTCTGATGATGAGGACGATCCTAACGCGGTCCGCGATCGCAGCGTGCCAGAAAGCGTAGAAGTATTCGAGATCAACGGACCATTCTTCTTCGGCGCCGCTGAGCAGTTCAAGGACACCATAAGCCAAATTGCGAAAAAACCGAGGGTTCTGGTCATCCGTATGCGTGCTGTGCCTGCTATCGACTCGACAGGACTGCATACGCTTCACGAGCTTGCCCGACGCTGCAAGAAAGATGGGACGCTCTTGCTTCTGTCTGACGTGCACTCTCAGCCGATGTTCGCCCTGGTGCGATCCGACATGCTTGAAGAGATCGGCGAAGTGAACCTATTCGGGAATATCGACGACGCCCTCAACCGGGCCCGGGATCACCTGGGCCTCCCGCATCTCACCCGACCAGGTTCGGCAACGCCAACAGTGAGCCGGGAAGGGCTGACTAAAAAATCGTAACGATGTGAAACGAGCTTCGACCCCGTGCGCAACGGTGTGTTACGGGCTTGGCTGCGACGCGTGGCGATGGACGCTTTGCACTTCCCATTTCCCCGACACCGCCGACTGGAAAGCCGGACGATATTCACCATCGAGGTGAGGGGAGGTCACTCTCCACCTGGACAAACCATCGCAATTCAACGCCAACCCTGTAACACCC
>DASYIM010000238.1:0-8453 GCA_035997625.1 Gemmatimonadaceae bacterium | reverse complement strand
CTCCTTTCCGCACTTGGCGGATCTTACACCATTGAGCGCGAGCTCACTGGTGGCGGAATGGCGCTCGTATTCATGGGCGAAGACCACGACCTGGATCGCAAGGTCGTCATCAAGATTCTTCCTCCCGAGCTGGCGGCGACGGTCTCCGCCGAGCGCTTCCGTCGCGAGATACTGACGGTCGCGCGTCTTCAGCATCCGCACATCGTCCCGATCCTCAAGGCTGGCGAAATCGACGGACTGCCGTACTTCGTGATGCCCTACGTCGATGGCGAATCGATCGATGTGAGACTGCGCCGCACAAGAACTTTCGGCGTGCGCGAGACCATCGGCATCATGAAGGATGCGGCGCGCGCGCTGGCCTTCGCTCACGAGCGCGGTGTCGTCCACCGCGACATCAAGCCCGGCAACATCCTGCTCGCATCCGGCTCGGCGACTGTAACCGACTTCGGTGTGGCGAAAGCGCTATCGTCGGCGCGCCGGTCGGGAGAGAAGGGAAACGGCAATGGCCTCACCAACACCGGCATGTCGCTCGGCACCATCCTCTACATGGCGCCCGAGCAGGCAGCGGGCGATCCCGATATCGACGGACGCGCCGACATCTATTCGCTCGGGATCACCGCCTACGAGATGCTCGCCGGCTCGGCTCCTTTCGCCAATCTCGGTCCGCGCGAGATGTTGACGGCGAGACTGACGCTGCCACCGCCTCCGCTCTCTACTATCAGAAAGGATGTGCCGATCGGTCTGGAGAAACTGATCGCCAAATGTCTGGCCATCGATCCAGCCGATCGCCCGCAATCGGCCGCGACACTGGTCGAGGCGCTCGAAGATCCGGAGACGCTCAGCGGTTCATTCGCGTCGTCGGCGAAGATGGCCCATCACGGCAGACGCGCCAGAAAGGCCCTGATCGGCGGTCTCGCCCTCATCGGCGCGATCGTGGTGAGCGCGGGCATCTACGCGAAAGTCCATGCGGGCGGCGTGTCGGCGATGGCCGAAGCTACCGGCGCTACGCACAAGCCCCCCGACCTCGGCGTTGTCGCGGTGCTGCCGTTCGTCAGTCTCGGCGCGGATTCGGCGAACGCATATCTGGCGACGGGCGTCACCAACGCCGTCGCCGGCAAGTTGATGAGGACACCGGGTCTGCGCGTGCTGGCCCCCGGCCTTCCCCGCTCGGTGCGGCGCCGCAGCGACACGACCATCACGGCCAGTCTCGACGCGCACCTCGTGCTCGAAGGAACTGTCGAGCGAGTCGGCGATCGTCTGCGCGTGACAGCGCGTCTCAGCAGCACCGCGGACGACGTGATGCAGTGGGCCGATGTCTTCGATCGCGATGTCAAAGACATCTTCTCCGTCGAGGACGAGATCGCCGATGCGATCGTGGCATCGGTGACGCCGGTGACTGCCCAGAAGCGCAGCTAAAGGCCGGGTTGCCGGCTCAGCACGAGCCGGAGCACCATCTGCAAAACGCGATGCGGCGCGCCGGGTCACTTGCCTTACCGGCTGGCTGGTGATCCATTCTGGTTGATGCCGTTATTACAAACGCCGCGCGACCGCGCGGCCTTTCTCATTCTCGTGCTCGGCGCCGGGGTTCTCATCGCCCTCGCTCCGTTCCTCAGCGGTCTCCTCGGCGCGCTGGTGCTGTACGTCATTTTCGTGCGGCTGTACCGGCGACTCGAGCACAGGATGAATCCGGGTCTGGCCGCGGCGATTACGCTGACATCGGCTCTCGTCGTCGTGGCGCTGCCGCTCGCCTGGCTCATCACGATAGTGGTTCAGGAAGCTCCCGACGCGATGCGCACCCTGCAGAGCAGCGATGTCTTCGCGCGTCTGGCGGGGCTGCGCATCGGAAACTTTCAGGTCGGCGCCGAGCTGGCGAACGCCAGCGGCAGCATCGCCGGCTGGCTTTCAGCGAGGGTATTCTCGCTGGTGGGAAGCGCGACATCGGCGATACTGAATCTGGTGGTCGCCTTTTTTGGCCTGTACTACATGCTTCGCTCCGACGGGAATACCTGGGAGAACATCCGCCCCTATATACCGTTCTCCCCTTCAACCGCGGATGCACTGCGCGACCGCTTCTTCAGCGTGACGGAGGCGACCCTGCTGGGGACGATGTTGATCGCGGTGATCCAGGGAAGCCTCGTCGGTACAGGATTCTGGATCGTCGGCCTTCCGAATCCGTTCTTCTGGGGAACCGTGACCGCGATTGCTTCAATTCTTCCAGTGCTCGGCACGTCGCTGGTCTGGCTCCCTGCAACGCTTGTCCTGCTGGTTCAGAACAGGTACGGCTCTGCGATCACAATGCTCGTCATCGGCGCGGGAATCGCCAGCAACGTCGACAACGTGATCCGCCCGCTCGTCTACAGACGGGTGTCGCACATTCATCCGATGATCACCCTCGTCGGCGCGTTCGCCGGCGTAAAGTACTTCGGTTTGCTGGGAGTTCTCCTCGGACCGCTGGGGATCGCGTATCTATTCGCGTTGCTCCAGTTCTATCGGCAGGAGTACGGCAGTAAATGAGTAACGCAGGTCTCGAGGGCGTAGTCGCCGCGACGACGCGGCTCAGTGCCGTCGATGGCGAGCGCGGTGAGCTGATCATCGCCGGCTTTCCCGTCGAGGATCTCGCTCCCAACGCCACGTTCGAGCAGACGACGTGGCTCCTCTGGCACGGTGAGCTGCCCACCAGGAAACAGCTCGATCAATTCCGCGGCGAGCTGAAAGATCGGCGCAGTCTTCCGGCGGCGACGATAGCGCTGCTTCGCGAGTGCGCCCGCGCGAATGTCGACCCCATGGATGCGCTGCGCATCGCCGCCGGCACGATTTCACTCGAAGCGGAGGACGCCGCATCCATCGGTGCCAGGTTCCCGGTGATCGTTGCCGCGTTCTGGCGCCTGCAGAAAGGAGAGGAACCACTCGCGCCCCGCCCGGACCTGGATCACGCGGCCAATTTCCTCTACATGTTGAGTGGCGACTCGCCCGACGCGGAGCGAGTGCGAGCGCTGGAGACCTACCTCAACACAGTCATCGATCACGGGTTCAACGCATCGACATTCACCTGTAGGGTGATCACATCGACCGGCTCTGATCTCGTATCAGCGGTGGTTGGCGCCGTTGGCGCGCTCAAAGGACCGCTGCACGGCGGAGCGCCCGGCCCCGCGCTGGAGATGGTGTTCGAGATCGGCGACGCATCGCGCGCAGAGGAAGTTCTGCGCCGGAAGATCGAGTCCGGCGAGCGGCTGATGGGATTCGGTCATCGCATCTACAAGGTCCGCGATCCGAGGGCGGACGTGCTGGCGGCCGCGGCGGAGAGATTGTACAAGCGCGGCGGCGACATGGCGCTTTATACGCTGGCGCGATCAGTCGAATCCACCGCCATCCGTCTGCTCGAGGAATACAAACCTGGTCGACGACTGCAGACGAACGTGGAGTTCTACACTGCGCTGCTGCTTCACGGAATCGGCCTGGGCGTGGAGTTGTTCACGCCGACCTTTGCCACCAGCCGCGTCAGTGGCTGGATCGCCCACGCCTTCGAGCAGAAAGTCGCGGGCCGCCTCATCCGGCCTCAGTCGGAGTACATCGGTCCGCGCGGCCGAGCCTGGGCATCAACGCCATCCGAATCCAAACCTTAGGCCTGGACGTACTGTCCGACTGGGTGTCGTGTCCCCAACCTCGAGGTCGTCCAGTGAAGAGATTTCTGTGTGTGTGCGCGCTCGCGATTGTCGCCCCGGTGCCCGCCGTCTCGCAACAATCCCAGAAGCCTGCTGCAACCGCCGCGCGACCTGAGGTCCTGGTCCTCGGCGTCTACCACATGGCCAACCCGGGCCACGACCAGTTCAACATGAAGGTGGACGATGTCCTGGCCCCAAAGCGCCAGCAGGAGATCGCGCAGCTGATGGAAGTGTTGAAGCGCTTCAATCCGACCAGGGTTGCGATCGAAGCGAACTCAGGAAGCCAGCGGGTGGCGCGGGAATATTCCGACTATCTGGCCGGCAAGTACACGCTGACGACCAACGAGATCGATCAGATCGGATATCGCCTGGCAAAGGAGCTGGGCCACAAGTCCGTGTACACGGTGGATGCCGACGGCGAGTTCCCGTATCTTCCGGTCGCCAACTACGCCAAGGCCAGCGGCCGCGCGAAGGAGCTCGATGCGCTGATGGGCGAGGTCGGCGAGATGGTGAAGGCGCAGGACGCGTATCTCGCTTCGCACACCGTGCTGGAGACACTGCTGTACATGAACGCCGACGAGAAAGTCGCCCAGGATGTCGGCTTCTACTATCGGCAGGCGCACTTTGGGGAGCCCTACGATTGGGCGGGCGCCGATCTGATCTCGGAGTGGTTTCGCCGCAACATGCGAATCTTCAGCAACGTCGTGCAGCTCGCCGACTCTCCGAACGAGCGTATCCTGGTGATTTTTGGTGCCGGGCACCTCGGCTGGCTGCGGCAGGATTTCGCCAGCGATCCCAGCGTTCGCCTGCGCAAGCTCGCCGAGTTCGCCCGATAGCGCTCGAGCCGGTTACGTCCTGTCCTGCTCGACGTTCTCCGCCGAGGATGGCCGGCTCTCGGCGGATGTCACCAGTGCGCCACGCTTTACTCTGGCGACTTCGCGCGTTCCATCCTCCCTTACGACTTCGATCGCCTTGATGAAGCCGTCTGACTCTTCAGCGGCCCACACTTCCCTGGGGTTGAGAATGCGGTGGTCGCCAGCTTCGAGCTCGAACTCGAGCGACTTCTCCCTGGGGTCGTAGGTAATTCCGAAAATCGTGGCGTTCTCGGCCTCGTACTGGTCGCCCAGGTCGGCTCCAAGAACCTCGACATCGATGCGATTGGTCGTGTCGCGCAGCAGGAAATGCTTGGTGAATTTTGTGAAGTATTCCTCGAGCTGATTCTCCGGAATTCTTCTGGTCTCGATGTCGCTGTTCTGGGGCGTGGTCATGTGACTACCTCCGATTCAATGTTAGCTTTTCGCCACCTGCTGCTCGAGAAGTCTGGTGCAGAGCGCGATGAGGTCCGCAGTGCTGTACTCGGACTCATCGCTGGCGCGCCAGACGCGCTCAGTCGAGGCATCCTCGATCGGGTGCAGCACGATCTCGGTGACGACGGTCGCTCCTTCCTTTCTCTTCGGGGACCCGCGGCGCGACACGATTCCGCGCCACACCACTACGCGCAGCTCACCGAGTACCGGATCGCTCCCGGCGCCAGAAAACCACGAAACGCTAAGAGCCGCCTTCTCGGCCTGGAGCACACAGCCGGTTGGCGTCCGATGCGCCTCGACAGGCACCGGGAGCTCTTCGCCTCGCTTGAGCGCCCGTTCGGGGGCGAGACCATCGAGGAGGGAAGTGACCGCCCGCTGGATCGTATTCTTGGCTTTGGATGTGGGCGGAGCCTTCCACAGGGCTCCAGTGTGCTCGTTCGTCTTTTTCATTGGCTCAACCGGGGGTAAGCGAAAGCGACGCACCCAAAGTTTTGGAGCGCCGACCGTCAATGAAACTTAGCCTGTTTTCACCCCCAAAGCGTTCTCTATTGACAGTCTCTGGCCCTTCTGATAACGTCGCCGAACGATGATTTGCCGCCTTTACATCTTCTCCGCCGTCCCGGCTTGTACGCGGTGCGAGTGTGCGCGCCCGCGAGGGGCCCGGTGTTGACGCGATTAGACGACTGATCATCTAAATCTGCTTTCGCCAACGCCCCGGGCTCGCGTCCCGGGGCGTTTTTGTTTCATAACCCAACGAGGTCACCCAATGTCGACCGTTCTCAACGAAGTTCTCTCCGCCAATGCGAGTTACGCCAACTCGTTCGGCTCCAAGGCAGACCTGGCACTTCCCCCCGCTCGTCGCTTCGCCATCCTCACCTGCATGGATGCGCGTCTGGATCCCGCCAAGTACGCCGGATTGCGCGAAGGTGACGCTCACGTGATTCGCAACGCCGGCGGACGCGCCAGCGACGATGCCATCAGATCGCTCGTGATCTCGTACAAGCTCCTCGGCACACGTGAGTGGTTCGTCGTTCATCACACCAACTGCGGAATGGAGTTCTTCACCGATGAAGTGATGCGCGATCTGCTGGCCAGCAGTCTCGAGACCGCGGAGCTCAGCGCCCAGGGATTTCGAGATGTGGGCAAAGGCCCGGGCTCGCAGGAGGGACGGTTCATTGACTGGCTGACGATCGCCGATGCCAGGCAGGCGGTGGTCGACGATGTGACGCGCATCAGACGTCATCCGCTGGTGCCGAAGAACATCCCGATCTACGGGTACATCTATGACGTGAAGTCGGGGAAGCTGGTCGAGATCGATGAGGCGACGAAGGCGGGACGCGTCTGAAGAATCAGCGGCGTCTTTCAGGCGCTCCCGGCCAACGTGTAGGCGATCCAGCAGCACGCGACCGCGATTGCGCTGATTGCGAAGGTTCCCACCGCGAAGACCGGCGCAAGATGCCGGTCGCGCGCTGGGACCGCCTCAGGGCGATAGCTGCGCAAGAAGACCGCCCAGGCAGTGACGGCGAGGAATACGCCGGCAACGACGTCGAGAACGTAGTGCTGCTTGGTATAAAGTGTGGAGAGGGCGACGAGCGAGGCGCAGACGGTTGCGAAGATTCCGACCCTGCGGTTGACCGCGTAGCACGCCAGCGCGGAGACAAACGAGTGCGCCACATGGATGGACGGAAAACAGTTATAGGGCGGGTCGGCGGAATAGAGGAGACGTAGTCCCCATGCGCCAAATCCATCTCCCGCAACCTGGTCGGTGCGCGGAGCAATCGTCGGATAAGCCATGAAGCAGATGTACGCCGCGATCCACACCGTGAGATAGGTCAGAAAGGTGCGGCGGATGTGCTCTTGCTCGCGGACAACGAACACCGGCAGCACGATGAGAAACAGGTACAGCGCCCCATAAACCAGCGCCCAGGTTGGTTGCAACGGTATCGAGCCGTCCAACGCCAACTCCGGCGTGTGGAGGTTGCCGTCCGATACACCATGAGCAATGAAAATGTAGAAAGGGACGAGCGCCATGAGCGCGACCATGGGGAGACTTACCCGATAGGGTCTGGTAAGAGACCGAATGGCCAGGCTCCACTGGACGGGAATGGTATCGCGAGCTCGCATCAAACCATCGGACGTCACAACAGCGATGATCGCAACGATCGCGCGAACTATAACTCCACTCGCACGTATGGATCTTCGGGCGCGCGGAGAGCGCTGAGGCTCGGCAGGTCGAAGGTATCGAACAGCTGCGGCGGCGCTCCCGCGCGGGATGTTTCCCGCTGGTCACGAAAGATGAATCCGAGTCGCCGAGCTACTGCGGCGCTCGGCTCGTTGCCCGGCTTGGTCCACAGCTCCATTCGTTCGATGCCCTTTTCGCGGAACGCATACCTTATAAGGGCCGCCGCTGCGCGCGTGGCGAGGCCGCGACCGGACTCGCTGTTCCGGACCCAGTAGCCGACTTCGAGCGCGCCCGGACCCACGTAAGGGAGAAGCGCACCGCTTCCGAGAAAACGTCCGTTGGTTGCATCGACGAGCGCGAGGCGCCACGCGGTTCCGGCATCGGTTTCGTTGGCGTACCTGTCGATCCGGCCGGCCAGGTGTTCGAGCGACGACGGCTCCTCCGAGCCCCACGGCAGCCATTGCTGTACCTCGGCGAGGCTCTCGTCGATGGCTTCGCGAACTCCGGGGACGTCAGTGGATCGAAAGGGCCGAAGCAGGAGAAGTCTGGTCATGTTTTTAGTGCATGACCTTGATGTAGCCCCAGTTATCCTGCTGCCTCGAGACGAGCTCACGGATACCGTCGGGAACAGTCTCCACGCCCGGCACGAGCTGGCTCGCCGCAATGCTGTTGTTTCTCAGCGCCATCGCGCACACCTTGAACTTCACGTTCGGGTTTTTCATCGCCTCTTTCACTTCAGCGATGTAAGCAGACCGCTCCGGCATCACGAGCTCGAATCCTTTGCCGTACATCACGACCTCCATCTGCGCGTCAGGACTCGACGTGCCGACTTCGTGAAGCCACCGAAGTACCGCCTTCTGCTCAAGGGTGTCGCGGCTCGTTAGATCGAACGCCACGCGATACGGCTGACGCTGGGCTCGCACAAAGCCCAGAGTTGCCAGCGCCAGCAAGCCGAGAAGGAGAGCTCGTTTCATATTACCTCCGGTATTGAAACCGTTTTTGCTCACGAGACAATATGGAAAGATTTCTCAGCTCGCGTACCACGATCGCGATTGGCATTCTGGCGGCGTTATCCGCGGCAGTCGACGCGCAGGAGGCGCCCATCTTCGAGGGCGCGCCCGGCAACTGGATCGCGCCATCAAAAGTGGCGGGCGATTCTTTTACCGTCTTTCATGCGCGACGAAGCTTTGTGCTCGACAAGGCGCCAACGCGATTTGTAGTTCAGGTTTCTGCCGACAATCGATATCGACTCTACGTGAACGGTGTGCAGGTGTCCTCAGGTCCACAGCGCTCTGATGTCAC
>DASYIM010000237.1:0-2996 GCA_035997625.1 Gemmatimonadaceae bacterium | reverse complement strand
CTGCACCAGGTCTACAACATTTCGCAGCGTTTCGCGACCGGCATCCGCAACGCGGTTGGACTCGCGTGGCACCCCACGCAAAAGGCGCTTTACGCGACTCAGCACGGTCGCGATGGTTTGCACAACAGCTATCCGAAGCTGTACTCGGTCGAAAAAAGCGATGACGCTCCGTCCGAGGAGCTGTTGAAGGTTTCAGCGGGAGATGATTACGGGTGGCCCTACTGTTACCACGACCGCGTGCTCGGCCGCCGCTTGCTGGCACCCGAGTACGGTGGTGACGCAAACAAAACCGGTCGTTGCGCCGACAAGAACCTGCCAGTGGCAGCGTTCCCGGGGCATTGGGCGCCGGATGGGTTGCTGTTTTATCAGGGTACACAGTTTCCACCGCGATACAGAGACGGAGCCTTCATCTCCTTTCACGGGTCGTGGAACAGAAACGGGCCGCAGGCAGGCTACAAGGTTGTGTTCCTGCCGTTGGTGGGCGGAGCCCAGCGCGACACAGGTGAGACTTTCGCCGACGGTTTCGCGGGACGACGCAGGAATCCAGGCGGGGCCAAGTATCGACCGGTCGGGGTGGCCGAAGGACCCGACGGCTCGCTGTATGTATCGGACGATCAGCGGGGACGGATCTGGAGAATCGTGTACATAGGAAAGAAGTAATTTCGCAGGGTGTTATCGCGGCCTCGTAGAGTGGGTTGCCGCAGAGGGGAATCGGCGTGCTCTTCTCCCTTGCACCTTGGTCTGATTTGTCGCGGCCCCAGCTTCTCCGAGATTTGAGCACCCCGGCCGGACGTCCTGATCCCTCATTGCAGCTGGCGCCAGGCGCGCCTTGGTGTGTTGCTCGTGGTTGGTCTCGCCGCCCCCGCGACGGCGCAGGTGCGCCGAGTGGTATTGCTGTATGACGAACGTACGGATCTGCCGGGTCTCGCTGTCCTCGACGCACGCCTGTCTCAGACTTTGACGGCGGGCTTTCCAGGTTCGCTCGAAGTCTACCGTGAAGCGATGGATCTGTCCCGCTTCCGATCCAATCGCTATCGGCCACTCCTTCAGGATTATCTGCGAGCGAAGTACGCCGGCAAAAAAATCGACGTGGTGATTGCGGCGTTGAGCCCGTCGCTCGACTTCATGCTGGCCCACGGATCGGCGGTGTTTCCAGGTGCTGCGGTCGTCTTCTGCGGGATCGATCGGCGCGAGCTCGGCACCCGACGACTGCCCCCGAACTTCACCGGCGTGTTTCTCAAGCGCGAGTTCGCGCCGACACTGTCTCTCGCGCTTCAATTGCAGCCGGACACGCGGCATATAATGGTTGTCGCGGGCAGCACCGAGTTCGACCGCAGACTCGTCGATGACGCGCGAGCGGAGTTTGCCTCGGTGCCGAGTCCCCTGATCGAGTATCTGGTCGGGCTGCCGATGCCCGTTCTTCTCGACACATTGGCGCGACTTCCACCACAAACGATTGTCCTCTACTCCACGATGTTCGCTGATGGCGCCGGCCGGCCGTTCGTCACCCACGAAATCGCGGAGCTGGTCGCCCGCACAAGCATTGCACCGGTCTACGCGTTCTTCGACCAGTATCTCGGCCGCGGCATCGTCGGGGGGCACTTGTATAGCATCGACGCCCATGGGGAGGAGGCGGCGCGCATCGCTCTGCGAGTTCTTGGCGGCGAACTTCCCTCTGCGATCCCTCCTGTGGAGCCGGCGGCAAGCATCGACATGTTCGATTGGCGGCAGCTGAGACGCTGGGGCATCGATGAAAAACGGTTGCCGGCGCAGGCTGTCGTCCGGTACCGCGACGTCTCGTCGTGGGCCCGTTACCGAACCACCATCATGGTGACGGCTGTCGTGCTTCTGCTGCAATCGTTGTTGATTGCCGCGCTGCTGTTCGAGCGTTACAAACGACGCCGCGTCCAGGGTGCGCTGCGGGAAAGCGAGGCGCGCGCGCAGATCGCGGGCCTTTCGCTCGGCGTCGGGTTCTGGTCCTGGGAGCCAGACAGCGATCGTATCTGGATCTCGGACCAATGCGCCCGGCTGCTGGGATTCGGCAGCGGCGCGGAGATTCCTTTCCGTGCGTTCCTCGAGGCCGTCCGGCCGCGCACGGGCGGACCGCTCGATGACGCATTCGAGCGGTCACTCCGGGAGAGCGCGCCGTTCGAAGGAGAATGGAGCATCACGCTGGGCGGCGGAGCCGGCACGCGATGGGTCGCGGGGGCAGTCCGAGCCAGTTCGGATCGACGAATCAAACGTCGCGTGACTGGAGCGCTGATTGACGTGACCGAGCGGCACGCAGCCGAACACGTCGCCGTGCAGCAGCGCCGGGAGCTGGCGCATCTGGGACGGGTCGCGCTGCTGGGTGAGTTGTCGGCCGCGCTGGCGCACGAGCTGAACCAGCCGCTGATGGCGATCCTCACCAACACCAGCGCCGCGAAACATCTGCTGGAGAGCGAGAATCTGGAGAATGCCGAGCTGCGCTCCATACTCGAGGACATCGCGGCGGACGACAAACGCGCCGCGGCAGTGATTCACCACGTCCGGAGTCTCATCAATAAAGATGAAGCCGTACTCGAAGTGCTATCCGTGAACGCGGTGGTCGAAGCTGTGCTCCAGCTGTTACGGACTGATATTCAACATCGTGGGGTGGTGGTAAGTACCTGCCTGTGCACACCCGCGCCGTTGGTGCTCACGGACGGCGTGCAGTTGCAGCAGGTGCTCCTGAACCTGATCATGAACGCGTGCGACGCGATGAGCGGCACGCCGCCGGGCGAGCGACTGCTGGTTGTCTCGACCAAGACGGACAATGATGCGCGCATCGAGGTTCGCGATTGCGGGAGCGGAATTGCCTCCGCGGCACTGGCGTCGATATTCGAGCCGTTCGTGACGACCAAGCGTGATGGCCTGGGGCTGGGTCTCTCGATCTGTCGCTCGATCGTCGTGGCCCACGGCGGTCGGATGTGGGCGGTGAACAATCCAGAGCGCGGAGCAACCTTCGTCGTCTCGCT
>DASYIM010000236.1:0-7718 GCA_035997625.1 Gemmatimonadaceae bacterium | reverse complement strand
GTCCCTCGTCTCACGGCTCGCGATCGTGGCGACCGCCCCACCAGAGGCGTCGACGGTGACGACTTCCACCGCGTACAGATAGTCCGCGGCAAGACCGAGCTGACGGCAAAGGAACCCAAACGCGCCGCCGGACACGTGGCCGCCGATTCCTATCGCGGGATATTCGCCGAGGGGAATCACGAGACCCCACCTCTCAGACAGCGCCCGAAAGGCCTCGCCAACCGTCGCGCCAGCTTCGACGGCGACCGCCCGCATGGCCGGGTCGTAATAGATCCGCTTCATCGGCGAGACATCGATGATCACTCGAACCTCGGGATCGGCGACGAATCCCTCGAGGCAGTGGCCACCGCTCGTGACTACCAGTCGCCGCCCTTCGCTTACAGCATCCCCAACTGCGGAGATCACCTCTTCGGTCGATCCCACGAGCCGGACATAATCGGGATTGCCACTGAATCGCTTGTTGAAGCGCTTATCAACTACCGCATGGTACCGCGGGTCATCAGGGCCGATTTTACTGGAGTCGATCAACGACTCATCGCTTAGGCGTGATCTAGACATGCTCTCCTCGACTATCCCATGCCGTCGCAACCCAGCGCGCGTCGGCGAGAACAACGGAGTCATGGATCTGCCGCTCAGGAATGGTCCAGTACCGTCGCAGCAGGACTTCTGTGTACGCCGGAGAAAGGAGGCGAAAACCGTGGTTCTCGTAGAAGCGAATCGCCCAGCTCGCGGCGGTCCATGTCCCAACCAGTAACGGGCGATCGGTCTGAGCTCCAACGTGGGCAAGAAGAGCCTTCCCAATTCCACTGCCCTGGCGAGCCGTACGTGTGTAGGCGTGACGGACCAAGGCGACGTCACCGACGTGCTGGAGACCCATCACTGCAACGAGCTCATCTCCATCGAAGGCTCCCCAGAACTCGACGCCCTCATTTACTTCTTTCCGCAGCTCGGTCGAGGACATATACGGCTCCTTCCAGCAATCGGTGGCAATGACGCCGCGATACGCCTGAGCGGCATCGTTGACAATTGTCCCGACCTCATCGAGCTCCGTCGGCGTGCACCGGCGAATCAGCATCACTTGGAATCGGATGTATGGTCCACTCGAACAGGCCCGGCACGCGTGACGTGAGCCTCGAACGCTTTGTCCAACTCCTCGCGCCGAGGCCGCCACATCTCGCGTATCGCCGTCTCGTCTGGCACGCGCCAATAAGCTGGGGAGAGCAGAGGAGCCGCGCGCTCGACCGCCAGCAGCACGACGGCAACCGGTTGCCACTCAGGCGCGGCACCTTCGTACAGACGCCGCATCGCATCCCCGTAGAGTGCGCTCCCCTCCAGGTGCAACTCTGCGCGACCGTAGAACCGGTAGCCGCGACGAGAGATCTGGTCGACGACGTTGATCTCCATCCACGGAGTGCGCTCGAGATTGGCGCGTGTTCCGGGTGAAGCAATGTCGAGGAAGAAGAGATGGGTGTCGTCCCAGACGCGAATCGTGCCCTTGGGCGAGAGATTCGGCCGGCCCTCGGGTGTGACGGTGGCGGCGAAGCAAAGACGAGCCGACTCGATCACCGCCCGCATGTCAGCATTGATTGTTACTCGTTCAGCCATTGCCGTCATTCACAGATTCGCCTCCACTTGTCACGCAGTCGCGGGCCCGACCTGGCTGACGTGGCCAGCGACCACTTTCCACTGTCCGTCTTTGTCGCGGGCCCACACGCGAGTATAACGATAGCTGCCTTCCGTCGACGTGCCCGCGACTTCCACCACCAGCCAGGTGAGCAGCGCGACAACAGCGATGTTCTTGCCGACCCGGCGGATACGCAGCTCGCGCGGCTCGTGCGAGCGAAAACGAATCACGCCAGACGAGTGCGCCTCGAGATCCTGCGCTTTGGTTGCAAGCCGGCCGTCGGGACCGGTGAAAAGCAGGTTGTCGTCGATCAGCCGATCGAGCGCGGACACATCCGCCGAGAGCTGAGCGGCTCGCAATTGCGACTCGAGGGCGACGATCTCGTCATCGGGAGCGCCTTTCAAAACGTTGGCAAGAAAGCTCGAATCAGTTGCGCGCATTGCGGATTATCTCCTCAAAGCCGGTTGGGTGGCAACCATGACTCTCCGGGTGAGTCCTCTCGCGCGTTACGGTTCCAGACTGCACTCTATAGCATGCACACTTACATGCGCTGCCTCTTCGCGATGGCTGTGGCCACGGTCCCAATGTCATCGCCAGCTCAGGCCAGGCGGCCTGTGCTCGCAGTATTCGCTCACCCCGACGACGAGCGCGTCATCGGTCCACTGCTCTCTCGTCTCGCCAGAGAAGGACGTGAGACGCATCTCGTAATCGCCACCGACGGCGCAAAAGGCGTTCGAGACTTCGCGAAGATTCCCGCCGGCCCCCAGCTGGCGGCCGTACGAGGAAAGGAGGCCGCCTGCGCGGCCAATCGGCTCGGCGTGAGGCAGCTACACGTGCTCGGTCTCCCCGACGGCGCGCTGGCATCGTTCGAGGTGCTTGGCAAGCTACGCATAGGCCTGGCGGCGATCATCGACTCGCTGAAGCCCGCGGTGATCATCACCTTCGGGCCGGAGGGCGGCACCGGACATCCCGATCACCGACTGGTTGGCGACGTCACGACCCAGATCGTTCAGAGCGACGCCCGTTACTCGAACATCGATCTGTTGTTCGCGTCGCTGCCGACCGAGCGCCTGCGAACTGCACCGCCCGCGGAGCCAACCGTGAATGGAATGGCGGAGAAACTGCTGACCGTGCGCGTTCCGTTCGAGGATCGTGACCTGACAGCCGGACGCGAGGAGTTCGCCTGCCATCGCACCCAATACACCCCAACGGAAATGGCCGCGGTGAACAAGTACCTCGCTCACGCGTGGAATGGAACCGTCTGGCTGCGTCCGTGGAACGGAACGCTGCTCGATCCCAACATCTTCAAGCGTTAGTCGCGGGAGGCCACGCCTCCCGCTCCGCTTTCGTCAAATCGGGAGCCACTCGGCGGCCATCCCGATCAGAGCGTAGCGCCGCCTCGATCATTGCCATGACCGTCGCGCCTTGCTCCGGCGGCACCGGGTTGGGCGCTCTGCCATGCAACGCTTCACGCAAAGCCACATAGTATCCGCGCTGATCACCGCGCGCAGCCTCTACCACTCGAGTTTGGCCCGTGGCGCCTTCGTGGAGAATCACGTCGTCCGGATCCACTCCCCAGTCCGGAGAGCCGGGTCGGACTCCGGCCCGCAGCTGGTCTTCCTGGATATCGGGCTTCTGCTTCACCATGCTCGCGCGCTCGCCGTGGACGGCGAAGCGCGCGCTGCCACCCGAGACGAGCGATCCGGCTTGCAGCGTCGCCACCATGTCGCCGTAACGAAATACCAACTGGAAGAAATCGTCGGTTTTCCCGCCTTGGCGCTGCCGGGCGAGCGTCGCCTGAACGCTATCCGGTATTCCGAAGAGCAGCAGCGTTTGGTCGATGAGGTGCGGACCGAGATCATAAAGGAGTCCCGCGCCCGGGCCCGGCAGCTCACGCCAGCGCTCGCGGACCTCCGGGCGATAGCGATCGATGCGGGACTCGAATAGAACGACCCGCCCAATGAGATCTCGGCGAATCGCGTCCTGAACGGTCAGAAAATCGCTGTCCCAGCGTCTGTTCTGGAACACTGAGAGGAGAACGTGGCTCTCTGCCGACAAGGCCGCGAGACGCCTTGCCTGCTCGACTGTGATGGTGAACGGCTTGTCCACTACGACATTGTGACCTGCACGCATCGCCTGCTCGGCCAGCGGTGCGTGCGTCTCGTTCGGGCTGGCGATTACGACGAGGTCGACGTCGGGGTGAGTTGCCAGCGCCGCCGGAGCGGCCACAACGTCGACATCAGGAAGTGTGGCGATCACATCCGCAGGCCGGCTCGACGACACGGCGGTAATTCTGTAGCCGGGCGTCGCCTGCAACAGCGGCACGTGGAAGGTCTTCGACACGAAGCCGAACCCGATCAGGCCGACGCGCCATTCATCGGCCATCAGTCACCGCACCTTTTTTCGCCTGGCGCACCACCGCATCGACTTCTGCTTTCGCCGATGCGGTGTGTGATTGGGGTGATCCCGGTTTTCACATACCGGACGACGCCGTGCGGCCGGCGGCCAGATTCCTCACCGCCCCCGCCAACGCCTGCACTTTCGACGCGTCCGACGAGCTACGGGCATCGTTATCCAACTGAGCCGCCAACGCGGTCAACGCACTTTGCCGCTGACCGGCTGCACCACTTTCGGCCGCAGCCAGCGCCTGCCTGATCGCCGAGATTCTGCCGGCGGCGAGACCATTCGAGCGCTCGAGCTGATCGACGTAGGCGCGCGCCAGCGCGAACGACGGCGGCCAAACGAGCTTCTGCTGCCCCTGCGTATTGTAGTAGTCGAAGTGAACCGTCTTGGCGGCGTCGATCTCGTTCTGTGATATGAACGCGCTCGGTGTCAGCTCGAAGATGTCGAGGCCGCGGGTAATCTCGGAGCTCACGATCACACCGTTGTACCAGTACGCCGACCAGGAGCCACTCAGCTTGAGCGTGGTGTCAATCGGACCGCGATCGAAGAAGGCGATCTCGCGCGGGCGGCCGGGATCGGTCCAGTCGAAGACCGAGATTCCGCCCTGATACCACGCCTGCACCATTACGTCCCGCCCCGGAATCGGAATCAACGAGCCGTTGTGGGCAACGCAGTTCTCATTGCTGGTCTGTGGCGCGGGGAGCTTGTAGTAGCTCTTGAAGTCCATCGCGTTGCCCGCGAGGGTGAAGATCGCGTCTGCGCCCCACTGCCGCGGATCGGTCGTGCGACACTTGGGCTGCATCCCCCCGCCCCACTCGTCGGAGAAGAGCAGCTTTGTTCCCTCGTTGTTGAACGTCGCGGAGTGCCAGTACGAGAAATTGGAATCTGCCGCGGCGTTGAGACGGACTGGATGCGCCGGATCGCTGATGTCGAGCAGCAAGCCGTAGCCTCCGCAAGCGCCGCCCGCTCTACCAATTGCCGGATACAACGTGATGTCGTGACACTGGCTCGGACCGGGCCGGGGGCCAGTCTTCTTGGACGGATCCTCGCCAACCATTTTGTCGACGATGCCCTGAAGATCACGGCGCAGTGCGGCGCTATCCGCCGCGGTTGGCGCGCCAGTTCCACCCCGCGCCTTGACGATCTCCTGCAGCTGCCCAGCGATGAAACCGGCAGGGGCGACCTGCTCCTGTCCGAACACCATTGCCGTGTAACCTCCGTGAGCCTTGGCCGCGTCAACCTCCTTCTTGTGTTCGGCCATATCCAGCGCCGTCTCGCCATGGCGAGCCGCTTCGGTGAGCCCGGTGAAAATCCGCGGCGAGGTGACGATCGCTGCCTGCTCGGGATGAGCAAGCGGCACCTTGATTACCTCGATACGGAACAGCGCCGAGTTCGGGTCCTTGTCCGGTGAAAGATTTACGCAACCAGCGAGCTCACTGGGTGAGCGTACGCCGGCGGATCCGGAGATATAGACGTAAACATTGTTGGGATCTTTCGGATCGACGAGCAGGCTGTGGGTATGCGATCCGCGGCACGTCTGAACATTGCCAACATTTTTTGGATTGGCGACGTCGCTGATGTCAAAGATGCGAATCCCGCGCAGTCGATCCTTGCTGACGGTGTCCTTTACTCCCCCCGGGGCGCAGTCGAGCCTGGCGCTAAGATCTTCACCGGAGACGAACAGCAGATTCTTGTAGACGGAGACGTCGCTCTGCGAGCCCGGGCAGAAATAAGCGGTTTTGAGTGTCGGCTGCGACGGATTGGAAATATCCCAGACCTGATAGCCGCTGAAGCTTCCCTGAAAGACGTCGTTGCCCGAGAAAGCGAGGTCAGAGTTAATCCCACCGGCAAATTTCTCCGACGGTTTGGTCTGCGACACCACCTTCAGATTCCAGACGGCTTCTGCCGCGTCGTAAAGCCCGGGGTGCAGCCCAATGCGCGGATCAGGAGTCGGCGCCCCTGTGGAGACGTTCCCCATCGGACTAACGGAGCTGTTCGTTGGGACGGTAGAAGGCGCGCAAGCAAACGCGGCAAAGAGCGTGATAGCCAGCGCCGCGGGAAAGACGGACCTCGCCACTGACGGTGAATGGCGACCGGTCGGATTACTGAAGCTCATTTTGAGTTCCTCTGGGCGGGTATGGTGCGGGTTTCCAAATGTACGGCTTTCACCGCACCTCGGTTTCGAAAATCATCGTTGCCAGCATTTTCTGCATTCGGTCTATTTCCGTGGTCTGATCGGCGAAGGCGTCCGAGGCCAACTTGTAGACGCTGACCTCCTGCGCGGCCCCGTTGGTGGCAAACAGCTCGTTCACCATCGTGACGGCGCCGCGGTGGTGCTGAATCATGAATGTCAGGAAAAGGCGGTCGAACTCCTTGCCACGCGCATCATCGAGCTGCTTCAGCTGCGCGTCGGTGAGCATCCCCGGCATGACCATCTCGTGGTCCATGCCGTTCATCTTCATCATGATCCCGTGCGCGCTGACATCGGGCACTGCCTGGTGGCGATCGCGAAGCCACTTCTGCATCGCCGTGATCTCGTCCTGCTGGGCGTTGATGATTCGCAGCGCGAGGGTCTGGACCGCGGGGCTGGCGCCGTGGGAGGGCGCCCACTTTGACATAACTATCGCCTGCGCGTGGTGACCGATCATGCCGCTCATGAAATTGACGTCGGCCGGGGAGGGAGCCGACTGCTGTGGCTCGAGCCGGCTGGCGCTGGCGCACGCGGCCGCCACCAGCACTACGAATGGAGTCATGTTCATTTTCAAGAAAATAACCGCGATCAAGGCGCCGCGCTTCCCTTCGCTGGCGCCTACGCCCCCATCACCTGCTGAACGGCGCGATCGGCCTCGCGGATCGAATTCCGGTGATCCGACGCGCCCGCAAGATCAGTGTTGGCAAAGGCGATCCGGCCGTGCGGTCGATCGCGCAGAATGTCCCGCGGCGCCGGCTTGCCATTCATGCCAAAAAAGAATCCGGGCTGCGGATTCACGTAAGCGTGTCCCCAGCGATTGAGAATGATTCCGGCGATATCGCGACGCGGATCAAAGCCGCCCGCGGCGAACATGTCGCCCAGCTGCTCGCGGAACGCCCGCTCGTACTGGGCGAAAGAGGTTCCCAGCAGCTCGGCGCGGCCTCGGCTGCCCTGCTCGCCGATCGGCAATCCTGGCTTCGCGAACAGCACCTTGATGGTCAGCACGGTCGGCGAGTCTGGGCCGAAGGTAGGGCTCACGTTGCCGATGGTCGCCATCCTCCGCACGGAGAGATAGTTGCCGAGCCCCTCGAACCAGCGACAGCCGGAAATCCCCAGCTTGTGGAGGAAGCGCCAGTTACGCACCGCGATGTTCGCCATCAGGCACGGCGATCGATAAAACTGCGAGTACGCTTCGCGATGGCTGGCGGGAAGATCCTGGACGATGTGCTTCGTCGTCCAGCTCCCGCCGGCCATGACAACCGATCGCGCCTTGACCTTGTAAAGACGTCCGCCTTTGACATAAGTGATGACGACGTGCGAGGCGTTGGCTGGATTGCCGGCGTGCTCGACGCGCACCACGGTTGAATTGAGTCGAATGCGCGTCGGCTGCCCCGCCCGATCGAGCGCGCCGAAGTTCACGCGATTCTGCCACACCGCATCGACACCGCGCGGCCCCGCGATAGCGTCGGGAATCAGCGTCTTTACCATCAATCGCGCGAA
>DASYIM010000235.1:0-3105 GCA_035997625.1 Gemmatimonadaceae bacterium | reverse complement strand
CGACTTTTCGATTTCCCGCGCCAGCGTGGCCGGGGCGACGGCGTAACCAATACGCAGACCGGCGAGCCCAAATGCTTTGGAGAAGGTTCGAGTGACGACCAGCCGCTTGGACTCAGCGACGAGATCCAGACAGTGGGAGTCTGCAAATTCTGCGTACGCTTCGTCCAGGATCACGACTCCGGGAGCGCGCGCGACGATCGTCTCGATCGCCCGACGCGACAACGTTGTGCCCGTCGGATTGTTGGGCGAGCAGAGATAGATGACAGCGGCGCCCGTTCCGATGAATGAGGCGGTATCTGCATCGTAGCCGCCTGTCAGCGGAATCCCACGTGGCCGCAATCCATTCATGCGCGCGAATTTTTCCACCATCGCGAATGAAGGGTCGGGATAGGCAAGTATTTGCCCGGGCTCCGAGAACGCACGAATCGCCGAATCAAGAACATCATCCGATCCGCAACCGGTGACGACGCACTCCGTTGGCTGCGACACGTAGTCGGCGATCGCTCGCTTCAGGTCGTCCGCGTATGCCTGTGGATAGCGCGTGACGAGCGGCTCCGCGGCCGACTCCAGAAGTCGTCGGGCAGCGGGAGGTACGCCCCAAAGATTGGTGTTGTCACTGAGATCGACCTCGCAGGGCGTCCTGTCAGGGGAGTAAAGCGAGATTGCCTGGTAGCTGGCGCGCAGCAGCTCGGGCTCATCACGCAGCTCGGGCTCATCACGCAGCTCGGGCCCATCACGCCCCACCTCCGGCTGAATTGAAGCGGAGCTCATTGCCTGCCCCCTGCCTGCGCGGCAGCAGCGTGGCCCGGTAGTCCTTCCGCTCTCGCGAAAATGGCGACGTCATCAGCCAGGCGCGCGGCTGCCGCGCGATCGACTGACTGCACCGTCGTCCACCGCATGAAGTCGAGCACTAATAGGCCCGAGTAGGATCGCGCCAATCCGCCGGTGGGCAGCACGTGATTCGCGCCGGTCAGGTAGTCGCCGTACGTAACCGAGCTGGTTTCGCCAAGGAAGACAGCTCCTGCATTTCTCGAGCGCTTGCAGATTGCCGCCGGGTCCCCGCACGCCAGCAGCAGATGCTCCGGAGCGAAATCGTTGGCGAAGGCGATCGCCTGCTCGAGTGAATCGACGGTGAGCAGCGCGCCACGATCGCGCAGTGCGGTGGTGACAATGGCCTCGCGTGGCGCGGACGGTATCAGCTTCGCGATCTCGTCCGCAATCGTCGTGGCAAGTTCCTCCCCGACGGCGATCACGACTACAACGGCCATTGGATCATGCTCCGCCTGTGCGAGAACCTCCAGCGCAATCTTTTGCGGCGAGGCCGTGTTGTCGGCGATCACCAGCAGCTCGCTGGGCCCGGCCGGAGAATCGATCCCCGTGACTGCCGCGACCTGGAGCTTGGCCTCCGCGACATATGCGTTGCCGGGGCCAACAATTCGATCGACACGCGGAATGCTGGCCGTCCCGTACGCCATCGCCGCGATGGCGCCGGCGCCTCCGATTGCAAAAACACGATCGACGCCGGAAAGCGCCGCGGCGGCCAGCACACTCTGCGGCGGCAGGCCGGTCGGGTCCGGGGGCGAGCAAAGGATAACCTCGCCGACTCCGGCGACGCGCGCGGGAATCGCTCCCATCAGCACACTGCTCGGATACGCCGCCCGTCCACCCGGCGCGTAGATACCGACGCGCCGCAGCGGATCGGGCCGTCGCAAAACTCGAATTCCTGCCTCAGGCACCGCTTCTATCTCGACTGGCCTGCCGGAGCGATGGACTGATTCAATATTCCCGGCCGCCCGCGTCATGACACGGCGTAAAGCGGCAGGCAGGCCCGCGAGGGCTGCTTCACACTGTTCGCGCGCAACTTCGAGTGCTGTCAGCTTCACCCCATCGAGCTCAGCGGCGAGTGCGATGAGTGCAGCATCGCCTCCGCCGCGGACGCGATCGATGATACGGCGCGTCCCCTCCCGAATCGCAGCGTCCTTCGGCGACGACGATCTATCGAGCAGCAGAGCACGGTCACACGAGGAAAGCGTGGCGAGGTTTCCGACGACGCGAAACACATCGACTGTTGTCGCGCCGATCATGGCGTGAGACGCTCGATGCGGGTCACCAGAATCCCCTGACCCCCGAGTTGTTTTACAGCGGCGATAGTCCTGTAGACGGAGTCCGCCGAGACCACCGCGTGGACAGCCACGCACTCCCCGCCGTTGAGGACATCGATCACCGTCGGACCATTGAGCCCCGGAAGAATGCGCTTGATCTCAGGCAGTGATGCTCGCGGAACGTTCGCCATCAGGTATCGTTTGCCCCGCGCGCACAACACCGACGCGAGCGCCGTCACGAGCTCGTTCAGGGCGCATGCATCTGCTGGTTTTCTTTCTCGCGCGGTGACAAGCCGGGCCGTCGAGTCGAGTATCGTCGAGATCTCCTTCAGCCCGTTGAGCCTGAGGGTCGAACCGGTCGAGGTGATGTCCACGATGAGATCGGCAATGCCCAGGTGCGGTGCGATCTCGACCGCGCCCGATACCGGAACGATCTGAACTCTCTTGCCCTGTGTAGCGAAGAACTCGTTGGTGAGTGCTGGAAAGACAGTGGCGACTCTCGCTCCGTCCGCGACCGCGTCGAGTGAGGTCGTCCCGCTCTCTTCCCGTACAGCGACAACCACTCGACATCGCCCGAACCCGAGGTCGAGCAGATCGACGAGCTCGCGCCGCGATTCACGCACCAGATCCCAGCCGGTGACGCCGGCGTCAGCGGCACCGTCGGCGACGAACTCCGCGATGTCGGTCGCGTTGACGAAGATCGCCTCGAATTCTCCGCCGAGCGACGCGGTGAGAGATCGAGTCGACTGAAGGCGCACGTCGAGCCCGGCATCGTTGAAGAGATCTCTCGCCTCGTCGGCGAGACGCCCTTTATTGGGTAGTGCGATTCGGAGCATAAGTGGGTAGAAAAAGAAAAAGCCCGTCCATTTGGACGGGCCGCGGGAACCAGAGCTCAGATGCCGTTAGGAAATCATGCGGACACGCGCTCGTTGCCCCAGCCCGTCAGGCTGTGGAAATGCACGTGGTGATGGCGACGGCAAACGGCGGATGTCATGACGGCAAG
>DASYIM010000234.1:0-4425 GCA_035997625.1 Gemmatimonadaceae bacterium | reverse complement strand
GGATAGAGCGGGGTTGACCGGCTGACCCGTGACCTCCACCGTTAGGTGGCAGTCGAGGGGGTCATATGAGCGCGCCGGTCGCGGAACGCATCGCAAACATTGGAGCTGGGGAGCGGAGAAAGAGGCTCCTGTTTGGAATCTTCGCGCTGGTGGTTGGTGCGGTGATCGCCGGCCTGCTCATCGCCGTAGGCTCTCCATTGCTGTGGCGCCTGCCACTGATTCTCGTGTTCTACGCCGGCGCGCTCGGAGTCTTCCAGTCACTCGACAAGACTTGAGTGCGATTGGCATCGCGCGGTCAGCGCGACATGGATCAGGGACCACAAGCCATCAGCGACGCCGCGGAGCTGCAACATGTGCGTCGCCAGGCGCGCGCGGTCTACGTCAAATCAGTAGTTACCGCGGCCATTCTCACGGCGATCGCAATCGTTCTGTAGTCAGATGAGCAGGGCACTTCTTTGGCTTGCCCTGACCATTCCCGTTTTTCCGGCAGCCGCTCAATCCCCGGCGCGGATCGATGCGATCCTGCGCGCCCAACGGGACAGCGGTTTCGCTGGAGTGGTTCTCGTGGCGCGCGGCGATTCACTGCTCTTCGAAAAGGCTTACTCGCAGCCGACGAGCAAGCCGGTGACGTTGAATACGAAGTTCAACATTGCGTCGATGACGAAGGGCTTCACCGCTGCGGCAATTCTCAGGCTGCGGTCCCAGCATCGCCTCTCCTTCAGCGACCCGATCTCGAAATTCTTTCCGCACATGCCACAGCAGAAGCGGGACATTACGGTTTTCCATCTGCTGACGCACACCTCCGGACTGGCGGGGCATTCGGCCGGGACGGGGATCATGCGGCGCGAAGGAGCGGTATCCGCGATTCTTGCCCAGCGACTGGAGTATCCACCGGGGACCCACTACCGGTACGCGGACGACGACTACCAGCTTCTCGCCGCGATCATCGAGATCGCATCCGGCGGTACATGGGAGCGCTACATCGAGCGCGAGCTTCTCACACCAGCGCGGATGCGGTCGACTGGTTTCCAGGGTGGGGACTGGGGACACAAGGGCGCCAACGGGATGCGCAGCACCGCGAAAGACATGTACCGGTGGGTGATTGCTGTGCACGAGGAGAAGCTTTTCGGGCGCACGGAGAGCCGCGAGCTGGAGTCGCCGTTGATGCACGTGCGGAGCGAGCCGCCGTTCGAGATTCACTACGGCTACGGCACGCGCATTTACGTCAGAAATGGAAGGGTGTCCGAGATAATGCATTCCGGCAGCGGCGACGCCCGCAACACCAGCATTGCGCGTGTGCTCGCCGATGGCACCATCGTCATCGTTCTTTCGAATTCAGGCCAGCATCACGGGATGACGTGGGCGTCGTACGTCGGCCAGCGGCTGGCAACGCGGAAGTAGCCCACTAGCTTCCCGTCTCTACCGCCTCATTCCTGCGGCGGGTCCGGAGAAGGGGGCTTTTCTCCGCTTCGTAACGCTTCCGTGGTTATTGCGATGTACGTCGCGCTGTCCCAGGCGTTGCGGATTCCCACGAACAGCAGGAGCAACGCCGCGCCGCCAATGCCAAACAACCCGACCGTCGGGTAGCTCACCAGAACGCCGGCCGATAGAACCATCACGACGTATGACAGAAGCGGCAGGATGCAGAACCAGATCCAGTCTTCGAGCACGGGCTGGTAAAGAGTCGTGCGATGGGCCCGCCGGAGAACGATCAGCGTATACACGATTCCCACCGCGGCAACAATCCAGAGCGCAATTGCCGGCTGTACGAGTCTTGGCCACGGGGAAGTGATGATCGCCGAAACCAGCAGCACCACGCAAAAGTGAACGATCGTGGGCGTGGCAAATGTGTTGATCTCGTGCTCTCCCGCTTTTGCGGGAGAGTCAGAAATCAGCGCCATCACGACAAACTGCAGTCCGGTCAAAGCTCCGGCCGATGATCCGACAATGACGTAAAAGTTTTCCCAGAGGGACAGCGTCTCGTGTGCGGGCATGGCTTGAATTGTATTTGCGGCAGCCCGCGACGCCAGTGCGCGCGAATTTTCGCGCGCACTGGGTCAAGGGAGGATGAGGTGCATGTCTCCGAATTCGTGCCAGAGATACCGGTGCTCCAGCAGCGCTTCATACGCACGAGCGATGTGCTGCCGGCCCGCGAGCGCCTCCAGCATCGCCAGGTGTGATGCCCCCGGTGCGTGGAGGCCGGTGAGCATTCCATCGACCGCGCGGAGCCGCCTTTCCGGCGTTATCACAAGGTCAGTCCACCCGCCACCAGCACGAACGTAGCCGTCGTCATCGACGGCGGTCTCGAGGGCGCGCACGACGGTGGTCCCGACGGCAATCACTCGCCCGCCGAGCCGTCGCGCGGCATTTACCGCCAGCGCGGTGGGATAGGCAATGTGATACCGCTCTGGATATGGAGACTCGTCACTTTCCAGACTCGACACGCCGGTGTGCAGGACGAGCGGCGCAATGCGAACTCCTTTCTGCCCCAGCTGGTCGATTAGCTCTTTGGTGAATGGTCGACCGGCGGAAGGCATCTCGACACTGCCGGGTTCGTCGGCAAACACAGTCTGGTAGTACTCGAGCGGCCACGACCTGGGCACGTACGAGTATCGGATCGCCGACCCATGGTCCTCGGCAAAACTCAGCGCGCCTTCAGGGAGCCACAGCTCGGCGATCCACAGCCGGGTCCGGCCGCTCGGCGGTGCAGTTCGGCCGGGCGTGTAAGGCGATACGAGTCGTGCGCACCCACCAGCGGGCAATCTGATTATCTCGTCGGCTTCGGCATCGAGGAGTGGCGTGGTTCCCTCCGCTGTTCGGCGCCGGAGCTCCACGACCCACGGCTCTCCCTTTCCGAACAGCCGCGTCGACAGATGCAGCATCACCTCACTGATCGTTCCGTCGTTTGCTTCGCGCCTGGCCTCGAATGCGGCGTTGATGGTGCGGCTGGTGTTGATGACGACGACGTCGCCCCGCCGCAGAAAATCCGGCAGGTGCCTGAAGCCGGTGTGGGCCAGCGTGTCACTGTCCATGCGCGAGACCATGAGGCGCACGCCGCCCCGAGTGAGTCCGCGTGCTTCCGGCGGCTCGTGCGCCACCAGCGCGTCCGGCAGCTGGAAGTCGAATCGCTGGGGAAGAGTCGGGGGCGCCGAATCTCCGATTGCGGGAACAGTGTGGAACGCAGAATCTCTGAGTGCGACGGCGGTCATGCTGCCTCCACAGCTACTGGTCCGAGCTTCTCGGCAGCATACCGTCCGCTCGGCAGGTCGCCCTCGAGCAAAGTGATAAAAGCCGGCACGCGCGTTTCGGGAAGCGGACGATCGCCGATGTCCTGTCCCGGGAACGCCGCCTGGTGCATGTCCGTGCGCATGTCGCCCGGATCGACCCAGTAAACCCTCAGCGAAGGATTCTCCGCGGCGAGTATTGCCGACATCTGTTCGAGCGCCGCCTTGCTCGAGCCGTATCCGCCCCAGCCGGGATAGGCTTTCACCGCCGCGTCGCTGGTAACGTTGATGACTCGGGCGCCCGGCTTGAGCTCGTCGCGCAGCGCCTGCAACACTCCCAGTGGTGCGACGACGTTGGCTTCGAAAACCTTGGAGAGGATCTCCAGAGGGTAGTCCAGCAGCTCCGGCTGTGGACTGGGACCGAGGGCTCCTGCGTTGTTGATGACCGCGTCGAGACCGGCATGTCCGCGAGCGAGCACGGCCAAAGCCTGCCGGTGCGCCGGTGCCGTAACATCGCCGCCGATTGCGGCGACGTGCGTGATCGATGCAAGCTCGTCGCGCACCACGCGCAGGCGTTGCTCGTCACGGGCGGTGAGAATGAGATTCCAGCCGCGGCGGGCCAGCCCTCGGGCGAGGGCGAGGCCGAGGCCGCGAGATGCTCCGGTGATCAATGCCGTTCGTTGTTGGATGGGGCTTTTCATGTCCGTCTCCTCGTCGTCCGATCGAATTTCCGGCAATCTACAAGTTCAAGTGAACTTGAAGTCAAGCCCTGATCTCGATAGATTCGCGACATGACAGATTTGCTGGTGATCAGCGAGGTGGCAAAGCGGAGCGGCGTGGCCGCGTCGGCGCTCCGTTTTTACGAGGAGCGGGGCATGATCAAATCCGAGCGCGAGGGTTCATCCCAGCGCCGCTACCCCCGCTCGGTGCTGCGCCGCATCGCGTTCATCGTCTTCGCTCAGCGAATCGGCCTCACCCTCGATGAAATAGCAACCGAGCTCGCCAAGCTTCCGCCAGATCGCGCCCCAACGGGGAAGGATTGGTCTCGCCTCTCGAGCACCTGGACCGCGCGGATCGACGAGCGCATCGCCGAGCTGGAGCGTCTCCGCGCCGGTCTCACCCAGTGCATCGGTTGCGGATGCTTATCACTCGACCGGTGCTATCTGTCGAATCCGGGCGACCGCGCGGCAAAGCTCGGCCC
>DASYIM010000233.1:0-20437 GCA_035997625.1 Gemmatimonadaceae bacterium | reverse complement strand
AAGCGAACGAGCTGTGAACGGTGGCCGAGAGCTGAAAGTTCTGACGCGGAATTCCAGGAATCCGGTTTCCCGCGTAGTTCGCCGCGCCGACCGTGAAATCGACGAAACGGTAGTTGGCGTATGTGTAGGCGCCAGCGAGCTCTACCACTCCAAGATCAGCACCGAGGCCAAGCTCGGCACCGCGTCTAGAGGTACGTCCAGCGTTTCGGAAGTATCGCCTGCCGTTGCCACCGGGTATATCGAACGGGATCAGCTCGTCCTGAACCCGCGTAGAAAAGAGCGCGGCGTTGTACTGCAGGCCAACGGCGCCGATTCCCTTGACGCCCACCTCATACGTCAAAGATCGCTGCGGCTTGAGGTCCTGGTTGATGCCCGCCGCTCCGCTCGGCTGGTTCCCCAACTCGGTAGCGGTAGGCGTCTCGAACGCCGTGGACACGTTCGCGTAGGCGCTGTGTGAATCGGACAGCCGTGCCAGGAACCCGGCCATCGGACTCACCGCCTGCAGCGTTCGCTCGCCGGAATCGTCGGGGTTGGTTGCCGTGATGAGATTGTCCTCGACGCGAAACCGAACCGCATCCGCGCGGGCCGAAGCGGTGAAGCTGTAGCGCTCGCCGAACGACAGCTCGTCGCGCAGGTACGACCCAATGGATGAAACAAGCTCGCGTTGATTCAGCGTCACCGTCCCGCGCTCGACACCCAGCGTCGGGCAGGCGGCGGTCGTAGTTGTCGGCGGCGGAACGTCATTGCAGTTGGCAAAATTCCGTCGCCAGTCGTTCTGGAACTGGAGCTCCGTGCCGAGTGTCACGCGATGCTCCGCGCCGAGCGCGGTGAAGGGAATGGTCCCTCTCAGATTCCCGCCGGAGGAAGTTCGATCGACGTCGACGACGCCAAACGTGAGAGGATTGTCGAGCGCGCGTGTCCCGGTATACACGGACGCTTCGAGCTCGCCATTCGAAATAGCCCGGCGCGCGGTCAGGCCGAACTGCGATTGCTTTACCGCTTTCCGCGCTCCCTTTCGTATCGACAGTGGATCCGCCAATCGTGGATCCGCCTCGAACTGGGCGCGTGTGATCGCTCCCGGGTTTTGGGCGACGGGCGTGTTTACGCCGAGCCACTGCAGTGCGTAAGATCCCTCGTCGTTGTCGTAGGAGAGCCGGCCGAAACCGTTCGTCATTCGCTGGCGCGAGTAGTCGCGATAGCCATCGCTTTCGGTGCGGGCGACGTTTCCCTGGTACGCGAATCCGCCCCCGGAGCCGGCCGCCTTGCCCACGAGTCGACGCGACGCAAAGGAACCGTTCCAATAGCGGACTGCCGCCGACACCGGAACAGGTACCGGCGCGCTGGTCCGCAGATCGACGACGCCGCCGCCGGCGTTACCGTAAAGTGACGACGCGCTTCCGCGCATCACTTCCACCCGGCCGACCGACTCCAGATCGAGGTAGTCGACAGGTGTCTGACCGTCGGGAAGAGTCAGCGGAATTCCGTCCCGCAGCACGCGAATCCCCCTCACGCCGAAAGCGGATCGGGCCCCAAACCCGCGAATGGAGATGCGCGGATCCTGCGACGGATTGTTCCGATTCGATACGGAGAGACCGGGGATGAGCCAGAGCGCTTCGTCGAGCGAGAGATGGCGCTGGCCGGGGCGCATCGAATCCGGAGTCTGCACCGTCACCGCAAAAGGAAGCTCGAGCAATGATCGGCGTGCGCCACGCCCAACCTCGACCACGACCGGCTGGAGTCTCGTCACCGTCGTGTCCTGGGCGCGCAGGCGGATGGGGAAGGTCACCAGCGGCCAAATTCCGATCAGAGTTGCGGCGACCCGCCTCGAATTCATGACCCTATATACCTGTGTGCGCGCGAGCGCGTAATGTACTCGCGGCGGACGCGTTCTCAGTGTTTGCCGGCTGCCCGCGCGAATCGATAGCCGCGAATGCTCGTCTGCTTCCACTGCTCGAGGATCTTCCTGACGACGTCAACCAGGAACGCCACGGCGGGCCCATTGTCGCTCAGAGAGCTGGTCGCTGTTACGAGCTCCGCTGACAGCGTGTCCACATCCTGCGCAATTTCGGTTTCTGTCCAACCGAGCCGATATCGTTGAGCTCCATGCAGCTCGGCCAGCAATCGTTGAATCTCGGCCCCGTCTCGCAACAGGTCGCTGGCGCGCCCCTTTGTCTCCGCTAGCAGCGAAGCAGCGTTGGTGATCTCGGCGATCACCGTGACAGCGTGATCACGAACGTAAGGCTCGCCCACGCCGGAGAGATCGGGGACATCGCCTTCCGCGCGGAGGCGCGCTACGTACCGCTGGCAAATCGCGTCGAGCTGCCCAATCAATCGCGATGCGATCTGCTTGACGGCTTCAGCGTCCACCTCGGGCACGCTGTCGTGGAAAGCTGGATACTCGGTCGTCGAGCTCGACTTGCCGTCCCCGGCGCCGCCGCGCAACCAGAGCGTGAATGCCGACCCGCGTCCGACCTCGCTTTGCACGGTGATGTCACCGCCCATCAGCCTCGCCAATCTCCGGCTGATCGCGAGCCCCAGTCCCGTGCCGCCGCCCGTCCGGGTATAGCCTGACTCCGCCTGCACGAAGGGCTCAAAGATCTTGACAAGCTGGTCGCGGGGGATGCCGATGCCGGTGTCGATGACGCGCACGAAAGTCCACGGCGGATTCCCGACCAGACGGGCGCCGGGATCAGCGTGCTCCGCGTTGCCGCACGCCAGCCTCACGCTCCCACCTGGGCTCGTGAATTTCACCGCGTTGGACACAAGGTTCACGAGAATCTGCCGGACACGATCCGGATCGCCGAGGTACGAGACACCCGCTTCACCTTCACACTCCTCGGGGTACTCGATCCCTCGAGCGACTGCCTGCGGGCCGACGAGAGCCATTGTGGCGCGAATTACTTCGCTGACGAGACCCGTCTCGCGGGAAACGCTGACCCGTCCGGCTTCGATTTTGGAGAGGTCGAGAATGTCGTTGACGAGCCCCAGCAGATGGACGGCGCTGGAGCGCAGGCGCTGCAGATTATCGTGCTGTTGCGGTGTGACCGTTCCAATCACTCCCATGTCGATGATCTGGGTGTAGCCGAGTATCGCGTTGAGTGGAGTGCGGAACTCGTGACTCATCGTTGCCAGAAACTCGCTCTTGCCGCGATTGGCTACCTCCGCTTCCACCTGGGCGCGTTCCGCCGCCTCCCGGGCTTTCACCGCTTCGTCGAGGGCGAGATCCCGCTGTCGCTCGGCGTATTTCCTCGCGGTGACGTCGGTGTGCGTGCCGACCCATTCCTCGATATGACCGGTAGCGTCGAACACCGGGACCGCGCGCGCGAACATCTCGCGGTACTCGCCAGTCGGAGTACTGACCCGGTGCTCAAGCTCGAAGATCGTCCCGGAAGCCAGCGCAGTGCGCCAGATGGTGGTAGTTTGCTCGCGGTCGTCGGGGTGAACGGCGTTGAGCCAGCCCGATCCTTTCATTTCCGCGAATGACTGCCCCGTGAGAAGACGCCAATCGTCTTCCTCGGCCACTATCTGCCCTTTGCTGTCGGTCTTCCATATCGCGGCGGCGGTGGCCTCGACGAGGGAGCGCAAACGGCGCTCGCTTTCCAGCAACATGCGCTGGGACCGCTGCTTTTCCGACACATCCTCGAAGTACACTGACAAGCCTTCGCGCGACGGATAGGCGTGTACCTCGAACCAGGAATCGAGTGGCGGATAGTATTCAGCGAAGGCGACGCTCGACTGCGTTTCGACGGCGCGACGATACTGATCACCAAAGGTCGAGGACTCGACATCGGGGAACTCGTCCCAAATCATCTTGCCGATCAGATCCCGGCGGTGTCGGTGCAGAAGCAACGCGGCTTTCTCGTTGAGATACGTGAAGCGCCAGCTATCGTCGAGCGCAAAAAACGCGTCGCTGATGCGCTCGAGGACATCGCTGAGCCTGCGCTCACCATCCTTGGCTTCAGTGGCTGCTGTGTGGGCCCGAACCACCTCGGAAGCCGCTTCTTTCGCCTGCTCTCGACTTCGGTAGAGATCGCAAAACACGCTCACCTTGGATCGGACGACCTCGGGTGTCAGCGGTTTGAACAGATAGTCGACGGCCCCCGCCGCGTAGCCTTTGAGGATCAATCGCTCGTCGGGGTTCTGGGCGGTTACGAAGATGATCGGCGTGTTGGCCGATCTCTGCCCGGATTTGATGTTTCGAGCGGTCTCGAAGCCGTCCATCCCGGGCATCGCCACGTCGAGAAGTATTAACGCAAAGTCGTGAGTCAGAATCTGGGCGAGCGCGTCCTTCCCCGAGCTCGCCAGGATAAGGGTTTCCCCCAGCGGCTCCAGCACTGCTTCGAGTGCGAGAAGGTTTTCCGGGCGATCGTCGACGAGGAGGACGCGGACCGGAGGGCTGCTGGCCACTGCTGTGTCGCCAGCGAGAGGATAGGGCAGCTGCATGAGTCGGAAGCACCGACCATGCAAATAGTGGACAACGAGCCAGCTCAGCCCTCGTCCAGAACCTTCCTTACTGTCTCGAGAAGCGCCTCAGACGTGAACGGCTTCTGCAGGAAAGCCTTCGATGGCTCGATGAATCCGCGGCGCACGATATCGTCGTCAGTATATCCGGACATGTAAAGAGACTTGATGCGGGGCCGAATTCCTGCCAGCCGCTCGACGAGACCTCTGCCGTTCATTCCCGGCATTACGATGTCGGTGAGGACGAGATCGATGTGACCTCCCTCACTGGCCGCGATGTCCATCGCTTCGCGCCCGTGCTGTGCTGGAATCACCCGATACCCCTGCTTCTCGAGAATTCGCGACGTGAGGCCGCGAACCGCGTCTTCGTCCTCGACCAGCAGGATTGTCTCCGAGCCGCGCGTCTGCTCCCTGGCCAGGACCTTGTATTCCCCGGTCTGGAATGCGGCGGCGGAGCTTACCTCGGGTAAATACAGCTTGAGAGTCGTCCCGTGCCCCGGCTCGCTGTAAATCCAGACGTAGCCGCCGGACTGCTTCACGATACCATAGACGGTCGCCAGGCCGAGCCCGGTGCCCTTGCCGGCCTCTTTCGTCGTGAAGAATGGATCGAATGCATGCTCGCGCGTGTCGCGGCTCATTCCCACGCCGGTGTCGCCAACGGCCAGCATGATGTAACGACCTGGAATTACCGGGGCATGCTCGCTGGTGTAGGTCTCGTCCAGCTCGACGTTCCGGGTCTCGACACTGATCATCCCGCCCTGAGGCATCGCATCCCGGGCGTTCACGACAAGATTCACCAGGATCTGTTCCAGCTGTCCTGGATCAGCCACGACGTAGCCCCTCGCGAGAGCATTGGACGCTACAGTGATGTCGGCACCAATCAGGCGGCGCAGCATCGGCTCGACGCTCGCGATGACGCTGTTCAGGTCCAGCACTCGAGGCTGGAGAATCTGCTTGCGGCTGAAAGCAAGCAGCTGCCTGGTAAGCGAAGAAGCGCGGTCGGCTGCATTTCTGATCTGCTTGACGTCTTCGCTGCGCGGATCGGTGGGATCGAAGCCCTCCATAATGATCTCGGTGTTGAGCCGGATCACCGTGAGGAGGTTGTTGAAGTCGTGGGCAATTCCACCCGCCAGTCTTCCAACCGCATCCATCTTCTGAGACTGACGGAACTGCTCCTCCAGATTTCTGCGCTCGGTGAGATCGATCGAGACGCGGACGTATCCAAGCACGCTGCCGTGCTCGTCACGGACCGGCGCGGTGGTGAGGAGGGCGGGGAACGCCTTTCCGGATTTACCGTGAACCAGGAATTCCCCTGTCCAGCTCTCACCGGCGGCGCCGCGCTCCACAATCTCCGCGGCGTGATCGCGCAGGAAGGGTGATGGCGTAAGCTCCTCGATCTGCTTGCCGACCGCCTCTTCCGCCGCCCACCCGTAAAGTTTTTCGGCGAACTTGTTCCAGAAGATCACCTGGCCGTCGGGATCGGTCGCCACGACCGCCTGCTGAACGGCGTTGAGCAGTTGTGCCTGGAAGCGGATCGCCGCTTCCGAGCGCGACCTCTCGGTGATGTCGGTCATTGCGCCGATCATGCGTTGCGGAACGCCGGTATTGTCGCGCGCGATGTACCCGCGATCCATCACGTTGGCGTAAGTACCGTCGCCGCGACGATAGCGGTATTGATCGCTCCAGCTGCTGCCGCCGGCGTCGAGCACCGCCTGCACTCCGGCGATCACGCGGTCACGATCGTCGGGGTGGAGATGGTCGCGCCACCATTGGATTTCCGGATAGATCCTAGTCTGCCTATGGCCAAAGACGGTTTCCACCGAATCATTCCAGGAAAGCGAGTTCGTCATCAGGTCCCAGTCCCAGATTACGTCGTTGGTTGCTTTCGCGACGAACTTGAAGCGCTCGTCCGTCGCTCTGACGTCGCGCTCGGCCTTCCGCTGATCGGTCACGTCGACGACGATGGCAACTGCCGCGGCGATGTTGCCCTCGGGATCGCGAACAGGTGACGAGCTCATTCGCACGAAGCCGTCGGTGCCATCACCGCGCCGGATGCGAATCTCCTCGCTCCGGACCGTTTCCTTGGTGACGACGGTGCGAGCCAGCGGCCAGTCGAGCGCGCCGTAGGGGGTACCGTCGCTGTGAAATCCGACCCAGTCGCTGTAGCTGTTGAGATTGGGCGCCGGCTTGAACGCCGTGCGAAAAATCTCCGTCATTTGAGCGTTCACGGAAACGAGCCGCCCCGAGGGAACTTCGGCCACGACCACTCCGACCGGCATCTGCTGTTGAACCGCGTGAGCCATCGTCCGCTCGGCGATCAGGCGCAGCTGCGTGTCGTGCGCGGAGCGCTCAGCGATACGGCGCTGGACCTCGGACATGACAGCGGTCGCGAGAGCGGTCAGCACGTCAATGTCGCGGCTGGTCCAGTCGCGAGGTCGCTCATCGATGGCGCAAAACGCCCCGAGAACCTGGCCAGCGGACGCTAACAGTGGAATTCCCGCGTAGGCGCGAATCGAAGAGCCGCGGTCGGCGAATCCGGGCTCGTTCCACGCGTCAGCCAGTATGACCGGCTTACCGCTTCCGATAACATCCTGGCAGTAGCACGCGTCGAGCGGCTGCCAACCTGTGGACGGCGAGCCGTCGCCGCAGGCGACGCTCTTGAAGTATTGACGGCTCTCGTCAACGAGCGAGATGATGACCGTCGGGATGCCCAGGATCTGCCTCGCGAGTCGGGTGAAACCATCCAGCCGGTCTTCGGCGGGCGAGTCGAGCAGTCCCGTGTGTTGAAGTGCGGCGAGCCTTTCAGGGCTCGATAATGCCTGTGCGTTGGCCAAGGAGCTGAGCTAAGGTAAGCAGGTACTATTTGACGACCGGAACCCGCGCTGCGACACGCGCTTACGCGGTTTCCTCACGGCAAGAATCAGCGCGGGATAAGCATGTGTACCAGATAGGCCAGACCGGACGGGACGCGGCACCGAATCACTCCTCGTATTCGTCTGATCCCTGAACCCAGAGAAAGGACTGAATGTCGATCATGTCCCTGGGGGACAGATCGTTCAGATCCGCCTCCACCGCCCGTGCGAACTCCAGAAGATTGGCATACGTGCTCCAGTTGGGTCGCGACCGATACTGGAACTCGAACCCATATTCGCGCGCCGCGGCTCGCGTGACCATCGGCTTGAGAAAGATGTGCGTTTCGGGCTGCGCGATGAAACCAAAGACCGTTGCCATCGGCCACGTGAGAACGCGCGTCTGGCGCCGCGGCAACGAAGCAATCGTTTCGCACCAACCCTCGAACCGGTCCCGGTCGTCGCCCCGGTCGTAAAGAAACTCGTAGAGTCCCTCGGCGAATGCCTTGGCGCCTGCGTCAGGTTTCACCGCATCCCGCAACGCCATCTTCTCGAACGAGAAAAGCAGGTTCGTCCGGGACTCGATAGTGACCGCCCGCCGGGCCACTTCGGCGTAGTTCCCCTCTTCGATGAGGGCGCGGTGAACCTGCTTGTCGAGGATCTCGGTCCAGCGCAGGTGTGCTTCCCACTTGTATCCGCGCTCCCAGTCGTAGTACTCCGGGTCGGCGAACCCCATGCGAAAGAAACGCAGAAACTTCCGCCGGCACTTGAGGGGTCCTTTGCTTCGTTTTGCCGGCGCGACCGCCACCGCCATCGTTCCGCCTCGTGATGTCTGAACGGGGCGGAATAACGCGAAGATCAGACCACGGGATTGTTTCGCGGCGTGGAACGGAGCCGTGCGTGGCGGCGCGGCGCATCATCCGGCAGACGGGCTGTCGACAGCGGGAGAGTCAACGTGAAAGTGGACCCTACGCCAACTTCGCTCTCCAGGGTGACGTCGGCGTCCATACCCCTCGCCAACCCGCGGCTGATCGCCAGGCCGAGGCCGGTGCCATCGGTGGTTCGGGTGAGGCCCCGATCGAGCTGGACGAACGGCTCGAAGACGATCTCAAGCTTGTCGGCAGGAATTCCCGGCCCGTTGTCCTCGACGTGAATCGAAACGGACCTCTCGTCAGTGGTGGAATAGACCCTGATGCGCCCGCCCTCCGGCGTGAATTTCACCGCGTTTGAGAGGAGGTTGATCATGATCTGCCGCAGCTTGTCCGGATCAGTTCGCGTGAAGAGGCTGCTTGGCGGCGACTCGGATTCATAGAGTAAAGACTTTGCGCGAGCGAGTGAGCTGACCATGGCATCGAGATCCCCCATAAGCGCGCGCAGCGGAACGTCGATGATCTCGAACTTCACCTCGGTTGCCTCGAGGCGCGTGAAGTTGAGAATGTCGGTGATGATGCCGAGCAGGTGCTCCTGACTGCGCTTGATGCGCGCGAGATCGGCGCGTTGTGCCTCGGTCAGAGGACCACGGAGCTCCATCTCGAGGAGGTCCACGTAGCCGCCAATCGAGTTGAGGGGAGTTCTCAGCTCGTGACTCATGACCGCGAGGAATTCGGCCTTGGAACGATTGGCGGCATCGGCCGCCGCCCACGCCTTTCTGGCTTCGCTGATGACCGCGCGCAATTCCTCGTTGGTGAGGGCCAACTCGTGCGCTAGTTCTTTGGCTTCATTGGTCTGGTGCTCGAGCTGCTCGGCCTGGCTCTTGAGAAGATGGTTGCTCTCCTCGAGCGCTGCCACACGAGCAGCCTCGACTTCACGCTGCCGAGATATTCGCACAGCGCGAAACACCGCGTTGACCTTGGAGAAGGTGAATGGCATCTTCGCGCCCACAATTCGGGTTACTGGAAGGACGATCTCTTCCTGCCCCGAGACACGTGCGGCGTCAATCATCGTCGTCGACCCGTACTGGCGCGCACTCAACGCAAAAATGTGATATTCTGGCAGAGTGTTGCGGAAAGTTATCCACGCAGCCTGACGTTGTTAAACATCGCGTTTATCTTGCAGTTGCTCGAGACCCGGTAGCTCAGTTGGTAGAGCAACGGACTTTTAATCCGTAGGTCGTGGGTTCGAAACCCACCCGGGTCATTTCGCCAGGTGTTGGAGCGATGAAAGTTGCTCGTACGCCAGAAAATGCGCCGTTCGTTTGAGACTCGCATTTTGTCCCTGCGGTGTGTCAATCACAAGGCGGGTGCGCACCTGAATGGAGTCAGGGGTCGCGGGTTCAAATCTCGCCGTCCCGATGATCTTTAAATGAAAGAGCGACGTGCTTTAGCATTGTCGCTCTTTTGCATCGTTTGTCGCTTGGTACCTTGTTTAGTACGATTGATCCCACCTATTCGGTCATTCTCGGAGCAGAATCAGGGTTCATAGCTTCCACGCCTGGATGCTCACCTTCCCGTCAGAGTAGACAGGCATCGTGGCACGCGGTTGATAGGCGACGTCGTTGCCACCGCGTAAGTGCCCGAAGGCTCGCGGTACCGCCGCTCCCGGTCACGCGACCATCGCAGTCCTCGCCGGGGACGGATCGCTAGCGCGGGGGATCAGTCTGCGCAGTTGCCACTGGCGGGATGTTCTGGTTTCGGCGAAAGCGGTTCGATGGGTCGTATTTCGTCTTCACCCGCGTCAGGCGCGCGTAGTTGTCGCCGTACGCCTCTTGCACGCGACCGCCATCGTCGTCTCCGAGCGCGTTGACATAGACCGAGGATGCCGACCAGGGACGCATCGCCCTGTCGAAGTCGCGCGTCCAGGCAACATTCCGCGCATCGTCCTTCACATCATTCCAAAGGCTGAGGACGACCAGGTCGAAGGCGTGGCCGCGCGCCGGAAAAGCTGTCGCGTAAGACGCGACCCGCGTCACGGCACCGTGTGCATGCTCGAGCTTGACGACAGTCCGAGGAGACGTGCGTGCTTCCGCACAGTGCACGAACGTGTCGATTGCCTCGTCCGGAAGTGCCCGAAGGAATGTCGATTTCCAGTAGCTGCGAACACCGTACGGCGCTCCCGCGTCGAACATCTGTTGCATTGACTGGTACGGCATGCGAGCTACGAGATCGGCCACCGGTGACCCAAATGCGCGGAGCGGAGCGAGCACCCGCTCCCCCTCATCGAGGTCTGGACCGCTGTACGCGGGGATCACGGCGATTAGCGGAACGCCATCGGGACTCGTGAGCGCCGCTGCGTAGACGGTGAGCTCGTCGGGCACATCACCCATCACAAAGTCGCGGTAGTGGCGCAAGACCTCGCGGGCTCGCGTAAATGGATGGAGAATCATACCCGAAATCACGGTGCTCACAGGCAACAAGCGATACGTAATCGATGTCACGACGCCGAAGTTGCCGCCGCCGCCTTTGAGCGCCCAGAACAAATCCGGATGCTCGTCGGCAGTCGCGGTTACAAGGTCGCCGTCCGCGTTTATGAGTGAATAGGCGACGGTAGTATCACAGGACAGGCCGCAGCGTCCCGTCAGCCAGCCGATGCCGCCGCCAAGGGTGAGCCCGGCGATGCCCGTGGTCGAGTTGATGCCACCCGTAGTCGCCAGCCCGAGAGCTTGTGTGGCCGCATCGAATTCGCCCCATGTAAGTCCCGCATCACTGGTGGCAGTCCGCGTGCCGGGGTCGACGGTGATGCGCTTCATGAGTGACACATCGATTACAAGTCCCTTATCAACGGACGCGAGGCCAGCGACGTTGTGGCCACCTGCGCGGATCGCGGGGTAAAGGTCCTCGCGTGCCGCAAATCGCACGGCAGCCGCGACATCTTCCGGACTCGTACATCGGACAATGGCAGCGGGCCTGCGGTCGATCATCGCATTCCACAGCTGTCGGGCGATCTCATATTCTGGAGACGCAGGCGTAAGGATTTCGCCGCGAAACTCTGACCGGAGACCGTCGAGGTTCATGACACAACCATAATAGCAATAGCGCGCGGTTCGAAAGCAGCGAACAAGTACAAAAGCATGGGTCCATCGCAATCGCCGAAAAGGCGAGCATTGGTTCACAAATTGGACTTGCCACCCATTGGCACCGACCCCACCTTCGAGCCATGACTGCCTACGGACAGTTCTGTCCAGTGGCGCTCGGCGCCGAGATCTTCGCCGAACGCTGGACGCCGCTCATCCTGCGCGAGTTGTTGCTCGGCGGACGTTCCTTCAGCGACATCCATCGCGGCGTTCCGAGGATCTCGAGAAATCTTCTCACGCAGCGACTCGAATCGCTGCGCCGCAGCGGAATCATCGAGCAAGTCCAGACCAACGGTGACCGCAGGCACCAGTATCGGCTGACCCTCGCCGGCAGGGAGCTCGGGCCGGTGATCGATGCACTCGGAACGTGGGGCTACAATTGGGCGAGCAAAGACCTTGAGGACGAGCGGCTCGATCCCGACTTCCTGATGTGGTCTCTGCGGCGGATGGTACGCATGGACGCGCTGCCCGATGAGCGTGTCGTCGTCGTGTTCCGATTTCGACGCTACTCGGACCGCTATTATTGGCTCGTACTGCAGCGTCCCGAGGTGGATCTCTGCCGCTACGACCCGGGCCACGAGGTGGGCCTCGAGGTTGAGGGAACCGTCGCGGCATTCGCTCATGTGTGTCTTGGGCATATGGGGCTACTCCAAGCCATGCGGCAGGGGGACATCGACGTGCGCGGTGCGCCGCGTTACCGGAACGCGTTGCCGAGCTGGCTCGGCGTGACGCGCTTCGCAAGCTTGGCCAAGAACGCGACTGCCTCACGCTAAGTGCTTGATGGTTCATTTTCTGGGCTGTTCATAATTCCTCGCCCGATCTTACTCTCGTCTCCTCGCAGTTCGGTAGAAACATCATCGAGGAGAGAACATGAGCGCACGCAGAGAGACGTCCTTGGCGCCGGCGGGTTATTGGCGAGCGAGTCACATCACATGGAGCGTGGTAGCCGGGTGTATAATTGGCCTGCTGGTTACCGGATGCGCGGATAGCCCGGGCTCGAAAATCGCTGGACTTCGGTCGTCGGCAGGCACAGCGGCTAGGAATGGAGCCAAAGCCCCGACCAGCGACTACGACCCAGCCGTCCCGTTGGCCTACTATCAACTCTCGCTCAACTTCGCCAGGCGGACGGCAGGCATCACGCCGCCGGTACAAGCGCGCGCGTATGGGTACATGGGCGTCGCTCTCTATGAGGCGATCGTCGGAGGAATGCCGGATCACCGCTCCATAGCGAGTCAATTGAACGGTATCGGCCCGCTGCCGGGCCCGAAGGGAATCCCGTACAACTGGCCGCTCGTCGCTAACGCCGCCATGTCGGAGGTGATGCGCGGCCTGTGGGGCGACCAGACGAATCGAGCCGCCGACAACATCGCTGATCTGAACGCGCTCGAAGCTAGCTTGGCGTCGCAGTACGCCGTCGGCGTGCCACCCGGCATCGCGAAGTTGTCGATAGAATTCGGTCACTCGGTGGGTGCCGCAGTGTTCGCGACATCTCGCGACGACGGAGGCGATAGAAGCTATCTGACGAATTTTCCGACATCGTACATGCCGCCGTCCGGTCCGGGCTTCTGGGTGCCCACTGCGCCGGGACAGGTGGCAATGCAACCATACTGGGGAACCACGGTAGGAACGTTTGCTCTCTCCAGTTCGGCGCAGTGCGATCCAGGTCCTCCGCCACCGTACTCTGAGCAGCCCGGCTCCGGGTTCTACAATGAGGCGTACCTGGATTACCAGATATCGAAGACGCTCACGCCTGAGCAGACCACGATTGCCAAATACTGGGCAGATGGTCCGGGGACCATCGGTGGCCCTGGGCACTCGATCGCGATCGTCGGGGCTGTCGTGACGCAGCAACACGCCAACCTGGCGCAGGCCGCGGAGGCGTACGCGCGTGCCGGCATCGCAGATGCGGATGCCATCACCGGGGTCTGGTTGGCTAAGTATCGCTACAATTTGATTCGTCCAGTTACCTACATCCGACGGGTGATCGATCCGTCGTGGAACACGTTGCTCCCGACGCCACCGTTTCCCGAGTATGTCGCAGGCCACTCCGGTCAGTCGGCCGCCGCGATGGCGGCCCTCGAGGGCCAGTTCGGGCAGAATGTCGCCTTCGTCGACCACGCGCACGACGCGGACGGCTTTGCTCCGCGCTCGTTCAATAGCATCTTCGCGGCGGCGGAAGAAGCGGGGATGTCGCGGCTCTACGGCGGAATCCACTTTCAGTCTGGCAACCTCAATGGCCGGGCGCTGGGACGTTGTGTCGCGGCAAAGGTGAACTCACTGAGATGGCGTCGCTGAGAGCCGGCGGCCCGCTTCCGAGCCTCCTCTAGTCTTGGCAGGAGGCTCGTGCCGCCCCGCGCCCCAGTGCTGCGAACGGGCGAGTCCGATTTCGTTTCTCAGGACGCGCGTCCGTCGAGGGACCTAAGATTCTAGAGAGCACCGGCGGATAAGGATTCTCCTGATTGCAACTCGTTGGACAGCTATCCTTGACCGGCATGCCACTTCATGAGTGACGCTGTGTGCCTGATTGTGTGCCAACCGTACCCGCACATGTCGGAACTCAGACGCACAAGAAATACAAAACTTGCGGTTTCCGGTTGGGAATAACGATCTTAGCCGATGTAGAAAGAACCCTGATGATGAGTCGGTCATGACTTTTAATCCGTAGGTCGTGGGTTCGAAACCCACCCGGGTCACTCCACTAACCGAAGTATCCGCTGGCGCCAGGAGAAAGCGGTGGCTACCTTGCCGTCCAGGTGCTTTCCCGGAGGCGGATTGCATCAACTACGAGCAGCTCCACTTGCTGGTTTTCTGATCGCGGCTTTTCTCGTCGGCTGCGCCACTCCCGGCTATATGCCGTCGACGACCTCCTCTCGCCCCGACATCATCAGCGCCGAAGAAATAGCGCGCTCCTCGTCGACCAACGTCTGGGACCTGCTGCGCAAGCGCGCACGCATGTACAACTTCGCCGAAGACCGTTACGGCAGACCGCGGCTGATCACGACCAAGCGCGGCGCAAGCACAATTAATGTGGCGGGCTCCGACAGCCCGCTGGTGCTCGTCGACGGCGCTCGACTGAGCGACGTCGGGGCGTTGCGAGACATGCCGACCGATGCCGTTGACAGTATCGAGCTGCAAAGCGGCATCAGCGGGACGTCCGGCCAGGGAACCAACGCCGTGGCCGGCGTGATTTACATCCACACCAAGGAAGCTTCTTCGTCCTGAAGCTGCATCAATGAAAAAAGCTCCGACGATGAGAATCGTCGGAGCTTTTTCTTTCTCCATCTCCCGTTGTTATGGAACGTCCGGCTTGCAGAGAGACGGGTCGTACTCCGGATTGTTCTGCTCCTGGAAGGGAACGGGAACGCTCACGTCGGTTCCGTACACACCTCCCTTGAAGTACGCACCGTTAGGGAACACCGAGTTCACCGGCCTTCCGTACTGGCGGATCAGGCGGCGCATATCACCGAGCCGGTGAGAAGTGAGATACATCCAGTATGCTCTCTCCTTGAAGAGCTGATCCACCTGTGCCGCTGTCGTTGGCTGGAGGGTGAGCGGAGGAAGCGAAGTGAGCCCATATCCGCGCAGAGCCAGTAGCGCGGCGTTGCTGCGTAAGGCGTTCAAAATGGTAAGGGCACCGGCCGCATCCCCTGCCTGTAGCGCTGCCTCGGCTTCGATCAGGCGTGCTTCGACACCATCGGTAATGGTGACTGTGCTCGAGCGAAGTGGATACTTGGCTTGCACCCATTGTACGGTCGTTCCGTCGAAGCCCTTGTTGCCCTGACCAGCACGATTCGCGACTGAATCAGCCACGCGCGGGTCAACCAGGCCCGTCGTTTTCTTCAAATTGCCGTCCGACTGATAGGGCAGCCCGACTGTGGCTTCGGCGTTAGCTTCGCCGAACCGCGCGACGCTGACCGTTAGCGACCAGGTGCCGTTGTTCTGGCGGCCGGTCGCCTCCGAGTGCGTATAGTTGTACTGGAAGGTTGTCGTGACACCGCTTACCGCGGCGGCGGCCTCGGGATACTTCCCCTGGTCAAGCAACGCGCGACCCTTTCCGACCTGAGCGAGCTGGCGGAATGATGCAGTCAGCACGGTGGTCTGTGGTACGGCAAGCGCCTGATTGAACTTGGAAATCGCGCTGTCCAACAGGGTGATCGTCGTTTCAGCCGCGCCAAACGTGAACGACCCATCGGCGTTCACCTTGCTGATGGGAACGGCGCCGCAATAGTTCTCGGCGAGGAGAACGTAGGATAAGCCGCCCAATGACAGCACCTCGGGAAAGCCCGCGCTGTCGCCGACCGTCTTCGCGTTCGCTCGATAGTTGTCGACCGCGAGATCGGCGAAAGAACGGGCCCGCATTACGTCAAAGAAGGTACCGACGAGACTGGTGTTCGGCAGTGTCATGGTACGCTGGTCGATTTCAATGCGCGTCGGAAATGTCTCCGTGTTGATCAGTTCGTCGGAGAGCATTCCCGAGAGGTGCACCTGCTCGACGTCAGCCGCGCCACCGTTGTAAGCGACGCCAAAATTGCCTATCGCTCCGGCGCGCTGTGCAGGGAGTGCCGCCGCGCCCTGTAGTGCTTCCGGACGCGCGACGTCCGGGTCGTCCACTTGAAGAACCTTGTCAGCGTTGCAGGCCACGAGCACGGCTAACGCTCCGGCTGCGGCCAGTCGCGATGGCGTCAGCCGCCGATCGCGCAATGAGTTTTTATATCGCATTGATTTATCTCGGTATTTGAGAGTGGCTCAGAAATTCACGGTTATCCGCGCCGTCCAGTTGCGCGTCGGGGGCAGAGTCAGGAAGTCGGACGTACCGAAGTTCGCTCCGGGGGTAGAGTTGATTTCCGGATCGAAACCGGTGTAGTCCGTCCACGTCTTGAGATTTGTGCCGGTGACACTGAATTGAACGGCGTGTCCGAGCGCTCTCGTCATCGATTCCGGCGACTGGAAGGTGAACGTCAGCTCACGCAGCTTCGTGAACGTCGCGTCCTCGATGTAGCCGGCGTCCGTGCCAAGAGCGGAGGCAGCGATGGCAGCTGCCTGATCGGCAAGCGGCTGGCTCTTGTCGTACGCCTCCGGGCAGTTGAAGAAAGTACAACGGAACCGTCGCGTGTTATTGAACAGCTTGTATCCGCCCTTGTGATCGAAGAAAGCGGAGATCGTGAAGATCTTGTTCAGGGTCAGCGTTGGCGTGAACCCGAACTGATGTGTCGGCAGAGGATTCCCGAGGTAAAGCGCGGTATCGCTCAGGGTGATCTCGCTGCGTGCAATGATGCCGTCATTGTTTGCGTCGTTGAAGGTGTAGCTGCGCTGGAAATACGAGCCCAGCGGAGCTCCGACGCGATGCTGCTGCTGGGTGTTGACAACGATCGGTGGTACGGGATCACCGCTGGGCAGAAAACCGAGGGTGATCAGATTGTTGTTATTCGTTGAGCTGGTCATGAGGAAGTCGAGACCGACTCGACGGGAATCCAGCACCCTTGCGTTCATCACGAATTCCCAGCCCTTGTTACTCACCGAGCCAAGGTTCTGGAATTGGGTTGTCGTCAGACCGAGCGAGGGTGGAAGAGGAACCGCAATGAGAAGGTCGTCGGTGCGCTTGTTGTAATGCGTAACCTCGACGCCCACTCTCTCATCGAAGAAACCGGCGTCGAACCCCAGCTCCGTCTCCTTCGACTTCTCGGGGCGCAGCTCAGGATTGCCAGTTCCGCCGACGGTGATGCCCGGCACGTCGACACCAGCGACCGTTACGGTTTGTGCGTTAAAGAACGTGATAGCGTCGCGGAAATTCGGCTTTTGTCCCGACTTGCCGTTGGCGGCGCGCAGGCGCAAGGAGCTGAAGTAAGGCTGCTTCGGGAAGAAGTTCTCCTCGTTCACCACCCACGACAGTGTGAAAGAGGGATAATTGATGGAGCCGAAATCCTGTCCGAACGCGCTGTTCTTGTCGTTGCGCAGCGCGGCACTCAGGAAGACCCGGTCGCGCCAGGCGAGATCCTCGCGGATCAGCCGGCTGATCGTCTTGTTGTCCGTGTTCACTTCGTTTACCGCGAAGCGTGCGCTTGCTCCGGCCAGCGAGCTCGTTCCGCCGAGCAGCTTCGCGCCAAACGCCAGCGTTCCTCGCACGAGCTCTTTGTTGAAGAGTCCGCTGATCTTCGTCGTCGACCGAATGCCGGCAAACGGCGTAAATACAGCCGAGAGAGTCCCGTTGGTGGTGTAGTTGTAAATCGAGTACGGGTTCGACGTGCGCTGCCCATCAGGCAGCGAGCCGAAATTCACTTTGTTCGGCGGGACGAGCTCGTTGTCCCAGCGATTGAGGTAGTCCAGTCCCGCCACGAACGTCGCCGTCAGCCAGCTAAGCGGCTGATAGCCGGTATTCAAGCTGCTCTCGAAGCGATTGATGTCCTGACGGGTGTCGATGTTGTAGATCTGCTCGGGAGTCGCTCCGCTCAGGTAGCCGAGCGTCGTGGGGCTGTTGCGCGCGCTGCCCAGCAGGCCCGCCGACACTATACCGAGTGTGTTGTTGTCGTTTTGGGGCAGACGCAGGTGATCGGCGAGATAGCTCGAGCCGAGCTGCAGATTCCAATTGTCGCGCAGCTGCATCGAGATGTTTGCCCGGCCGGATCCGCGCTGGTCGAGGCTGGACGTGAACACGCCCTGCTGTTTGTCGTAGTTCCCGGAGACGTAGAAATTCACCTGGTCGCTGCCGCCGGTGGTGCTGGCGCCGTACCCACCGCGATGACCCGTTCTGAACGGGCTGTTTGTTACGAGTGGATTGAAGACGAATACCGAATCAGGCGCCTGAGTACAAAGTCCGCGCGTTTGATTATCGAGGGTGCAACGTGTCCCGGTGAAAGGCGCCGTCGTTGCCGTCGACGTGGCAGTAGTGCGGAGGTAGTTGGCAGGATAGTCAGTAACATCCTTGATCGTGCCGCCCTCGGCATACGTGGTCCAGCGGGGCTTGCCTGAGTGGCCACGCTTGGTCGTGACCTGGATGACGCCGTTGGCCGCTGCCGTGCCGTACTGCGCGGCGGCCGCCGGCCCCTTGAGGACTTCGATCGTTTCGATGTCATCAGGGTTGATGTCGTTGAAGCGCGACGGAACCTGGCCGCCTACTCCGATTGTCGTAGAGCCGATGGTATTGCTCTGTGTCACGGCATTGTTGAAGCGAATGCCGTCGACGACGATGAGCGGCTCGTTCGTGAGCGAAACCGAAGTCGCGCCGCGGATGCGCATGCGCGACCCACCGCCCACCGTGCCGCTGGCTTGCTGCACGTCGAGGCCCGCCACCTTCCCGGTAAGCAGCTGACTGACGTTCTGCGCGGCGGTGATTTGAGTCATGGTCGGCTGCAGCGTTCCAACCGCCGAGCCGATCTCGCGTTTGCGCTCGGCTTCGCCGGTAGCGGTGGTGACTACCTGCTCCAGGCTTACCGCCGTCTGTGCCAGCGAGAAGTTGGCCTCCACCGTTCCGCCGCCTGTAACAGTGACGCCCTGACTTCCGGCCGAATAGCCCAGTCTGAGCGCACGAAGCTGGAAGGTTCCCGCTCGCACCCCTGAGATGCGGTACCTGCCATCCTCGCCCGTTAGAACGGACCGTGTCGTACCGACGATCTGCATCTGCACCGACGGAATCGGCGCTCGTGACGCGGCATCGACAACGATACCCGTGATGGTGCCAGCATCCTGCGCGCTAGCCGTACTCCCCATGCAAAGTGGCACGGTGATGACGGCTAGTCCAAACCACAGGATGGTTCGAACCAGTCGATTCTTCATACCCCCTCCAGTTCTGCCCAAAGGCAGGTCGAAAACGCGCCGGGACGGGTGTGTCGACGGCGCCCGAAAACGGCCGCGGGTGGCGGGCCGTGATTGGCGGTGGAGAAACGACGGCGCGTACGCCGTGGCGGGGCGCGCAATAAAACGCGGAGTAATCGCGGTCTGAAGGCGACATAGGCGGCTCCCGCTGGCTCGTAGAACGACTGCTAGCGGGCGGCGAGAATCATCTCGCACCACCACTCGCGCCGCGCACTCTGGCTGTTGACCGAGGGAGCGCAACGCACACGGCTGGTCCCAACCTTCGCGTACAGCGAAGAGGTAGCAGACCCGCTTATTCTCGGTAAGCTAAGGCACCCCGTTGAGTATTCAAGGCTCGGGCAGCGTGGTCGCACAGGATTGCGGTGAACAACTTCCGCGCGAGGGTAAACGGTGGCGCCGATGCGGCGATTGTGCGCTGTCGGCCCTTTGGACAGGCCTTTAGTTCTATTTCTGATCGATCCGGCGACGGATACCTTGGGCGCACCGAACTCGACTTTCGATCGATGGCCAAGTCCAAGCGAGACACACAGGCGGATTCATACCGGGCGCTCAACGCTCTCCGAAGAATGGTGCGCGGCCTCCGCTCTTCCGCGGACTCCGTTGAGCGCGATCTGAGGGTCAGCAGCGCCCAGCTTTTTGTCCTCAGTGAGCTGGCCAACGTTCCCGACCAGTCGGTAAAGGACCTGGCGGTTCAGACCATGACAACCCACAGCACGGTCTCGGAAGTGGTGAGTCAGTTGATCGCCAAGGGTCTGGTGACACGAACAGTCGATGTTTCCGACGCACGTCGCTCCCTGCTTCGCCTCACCCGGCAGGGCGGCACCCTGCTCAAGAAAGCACCGCGGGCGATCCAGGAGGATCTGATCGAGGGATTCGGGGCCCTACGGCCCTCCGTTAGGCGAGCGCTGGCGAACGGGCTCGAGAACTGGCTGGAGGCCTCGGGACTGGGCTCGGTTCCCGCGACAACGCTCTTCGACAAACGGGGCACGGGCGATAAAACGCGCCGTCAGGGTCGGAAGAGGGAACTTCCTTAGGAGGCTTTATCCGGTTTCGATTGGGTCTCGGCGCCGGGCGCCGGGGCAGCGGCCTGCGGCGGAGAGCCGTTACCGTTAGTGCCGTTGCCAGGCGCGGCGACCGGCGGCTGCGGGCTGTTTGGAGTCGGCAGCGACGAAAGCTGAATTCCGCCCTCGACCTTTCGAATCATCCTCACGAAGGCGCCGGCGATCTCCGGCTCGAATTCCGTTCCGGCGCGTTCCTCTATGTAGCCGACCACGCGCTCGGTCTCCCACGACTCGCGGTAAGGACGCTT
>DASYIM010000232.1:0-7387 GCA_035997625.1 Gemmatimonadaceae bacterium | reverse complement strand
GGTGGAGAAATGAGTCGACGAATAATTGCCTTCAATCGTGTTTCGGCGGACGGGTATTTCTCGCCGCCTGACGGGAATCTCAATTGGACCGTTCCCGAGGAGGAGCTCGACAAGGGAGCAGCGGCGAACATGAACGGCCAGGGCACGCTGCTGTTCGGCCGGAAGACTTACGAGATGTTCGCCGCCTTCTGGCCGCACGCCGCCGAGGATCCGAAAGGGCCTGAGGACCCCCACAGCGCGGGCAGGCGGACTCCGGAAGTAAAGGCGATGGCCCGGTACATCAACGACGCGATAAAGATCGTTTTCTCGCGGACGTTGAAGGAAAAGGATCTGAAGTGGAAGAACTCCCGCCTGATCAACAAGTTCGACCCGCGCGCCGTGGAAGCGATAAAGCAGGAGCCAGGCAAGGACATCATGATCTTCGGCAGCGGCACGATCGCGTCGCAGCTGGCGCAGAGCAATTTGATCGACGAGTATCAATTCGTCGTCGGTCCCGTACTGCTCGGCGATGGCCGCACGTTGATCGACGACGTCTCCCAGACAAGGCGGCTCGAGCTGCTCGAAGCAAAGCCTTACAAGGGCGGAAACGTCATGCTGCGATACGCCGCACGGAAGTAAGGCAATCTTACTCCAATCAAAACCGCTGTGAAAACCTATCTGCTGGGCATTTCGGTTGTGGCGCCGGGCGCCGCGAGCCGCGTAAGACGGCTATTGACGACTTCCACGGACTGTTACATCGTGTTGGTGGCGATGATTCACGCCCAACCTCACCAGACTCCGCCCCAGCCGGAGTAGAGTGCGAGGCAAAGGGGGGCAGACTCCCGGATTAGTATCGTCAGTCCTTTGCATCACCATGGTGCGCTGCTGGGGAGTTAGCCGTGGTGTATCCAAAGGAGAACATGACGATGCCTCGCCAAAAAGATCTCAAGCGCCTCGTTCGCGCTCGCATGAAGAAGACGGGTGAAGCGTACACCACCGCCCGCTCGCAAATCCTCAAAAAGCCAAAATCAGAACCCACCGCGCGACTCACCGCGTCGAAGAGTGGTGCACCAAAGCAGGACTACGCTGCGCTCGCCGGCATGAGCGACGCCAGCATCAAGGCGAAGACGGGTTGCAACTGGGAGAAGTGGGTGAAGTCGCTCGACTACTACGGCGCCGACACGATGTCGCACGGAGAGATCGCCGAGTTGGTGAGCAAGAAGTACAAGGTTGCCGACTGGTGGTCGCAGACCGTCACCGTTGGGTACGAGCGCATCAAGGGATTGCGCGCACGTGGCCAGCGTCGTGATGGGAGCTACGAGGCGACCAAATCGCGCACGTTCGATGTTCCAGTGACGACGTTGTTCGACGCGTGGGCGCAGAAGAGCGTGCGCGATCGGTGGCTGAACGGCACGAGCGTGAAGGTGCGCACTGCCACCGCTCCCAAATCGATCCGGCTCGGGCTGGCTGATGGCGGAATTCTCGCCGTCGGTTTCCTGCCGAAGGGAAAAACGAAGAGCTCGGTCGCTGTTTCACAGGCGAGGCTGCCCGATCGGGAGACGGCCACTCGCCTCAAGCAGTACTGGTCGGAGAGGCTGGACGCGCTCGGCGAGGTGCTCTCGAAGAAGTAGGCAAGGAACTGCAACTGCCGATGCAAGCTACCCGCTACCGGGTGGCTTGCATTTGCCGTTCGACTGAAAACGTGCACATGACTGTCGATTCCGGCGGTCCCCGGTCGTCGCCTTGTCGAGGCTAACGAAGCGGGCTTAACCAGAGGAGAGTCTATGCCGGGTAGCTCCGCCACAAAAAAGGAAGCTGCGCAGGCGCGACAACAGGTACAGAAGTACTTCGCGAAGCTGGCGCCAAAGGCGCGCGGGCGACTCGAGAGGCTGCGCGACACCATTCGCTCGGTGGCGCCGTCGGCAACCCAGTGCATCAGTTACGGTATTCCGGCGTTCAGGCTGGATGGGAGGGTGCTCATCTGGTACGCCGCGTGGAAAAACCACACCAGCCTGTATCCGCTCAGCGCCGCTGATCGGAAAACGGCCGCCACCGCCGGCTACAAGACCTCGAAGGGAACGATTCAATTCCCGATGGACAAGCCGGCTCCCGCCGGCCTCGTCAAAAGACTGGTGAAGTCACGCGTCGCGGAAGTCCGAAAGCGGAAGGCGTGAGCCTGCGGTGGTCGTACCGTCAACCACCTCGCTTCCGTAGAATGGCGCGTGCCGGCGCCCCTTCGTGTCCGGCAACCTTGATCGGCAACACAATCAGGTCGTAGTCGCCGGCCGGCACTGAATCGAGCTGCAGCCCTTCGACGATGGGGATCCCCTTCCCCAGCAGCGTCCGATGCGTCAACGGCGCCGGCGCGCCGAACTGCTCGGCGGAGATGTAGTCGACTCCGACAAGCTTGACCCCGGCGTCGGCGAGCTGCTTCGCGGCGTCGGGGCCGATATAGGCGAAGTCCTTGTGAAAGGTCGGCGAGTGCATCCAGCCGTGGAGCGCGCTCCTGGTGCGAAAGATCACGCGCTCCGCGCCCTTCCAGTTGGTGCCCGCCAGCACAGTGGCGTCGATCGCCTGGACGCTATCCGGGATGTCGACGATTCGCGCCGGGCCGATAAACGGCTCGAGCGGAACCTTGTCGATCGGCGCGCCGTCGCGGACGAAGTGCATTGGCGCGTCGATGTGGGTGCCGCTGTGCGCGCCCATTGAATACATGGAAAGCGTGAACCCCTCCCCTTTTCGCATGTCGTGGAGGAAATCGAACTTCATCGGCGCGTCGCCCTGGTACACCGGCGTGGTGGCGGGATCGAGGGTGGCGGTGGCGTCGATCCACCCCGTGACCGCCAGTCCATCACTGCTTGCCGACGATGTCGAGGCCTGCGGCTGTGAGGAGCACGCAAATGCGCAAATCGCTGCAACGATTGCCGCATGCGAAGAGCGGAAAATCTCACGTTTGTTCATGTGTCCTCATTAGAGCGCCAGGCTCAGTAGGAGAGTGAAGCCCAATCCCGCAAAACCAATGATTGTTTCGGCGACCGTCCACGTCTTCAAAGTCTGCGGAACGGTCATCCCGAAGAATTCCTTGATCAGCCAGAAGCCGGCGTCGTTGACGTGTGAAAGTACGAGCGAGCCCGCACCGGTTGCGAGCACCAGCAGCTCGGCGTTGGTGCCGGTGACTGATGCGGCGATCGGCGCGACGATGCCTGCCGCCGTCGTCATCGCCACAGTCGCGGATCCGGTCGCGACGCGAATGAGTGCCGCGATCGCCCAGGCGAGGAGGAGCGGTGAAGCATGTGATCCGATCGCCACGCCAGCAATGGCACGCCCGACTCCGCTGGCGACGAGCACCTGATTGAACCCGCCGCCGGCACCGATGACCAGCAGTATCACTGCCGTCGGGGCGAGACAGTCGTTGCAGAACTTGAGCAGCTGGTCACGCGTGAAGTGTCGCGTCCGGCCGAGCGAGAAAAAAGAGAAAAGCAGGGCGAGGAGCAGCGCGATGATCGGTTGTCCGACAAAATGCAGCGCCGTCCGCGTCCGGCTCGATGGGTCGAGCACGACGTCCGCGGCACTCGAGAGCAGCATCAGGATTACCGGAATCAACACCGTGGTCACCGAGATCCAGAACCCCGGCATCTCCTGGTCGGAGTCTCCGCCGAGCTGCGCGGCCAGCGGACTGTCGGCGGTGAGCGGGATGCGCGGAGCAATCCACGAGGCGAAAATGGGACCGGCGAGCGCCGCCGTCGGGACGCCGACCACCAAACCATATAGTATGGTCCGGCCGATGTCGGCGTTGTATGCGGTCACCGCCAGCATCGCCGCCGGATGCGGCGGCAGCATCCCGTGCACCACCGAGAGGCCGGCCACCAACGGTATTCCGATCTTGATCAGCGACATTCCGGTACGGCGCGCGATGGTGAAGACGAGCGGAACCAACAGCACGAATCCGACCTGGAAGAACACCGGGATGCCGACGATGAAGGCGACGAACATGATCGCCCAATGCACTCGTCGCTCGCCGAACAGGTCGATCAGGGTTGTCGCGATTCTGGCGGCGGCACCTGATTCCGCCATGATCTTGCCGAGCATTGTGCCCAGTCCGACGACGATGGCGATGAAGCCGAGTACGTTGCCGACGCCGTCCTGGAATGCCTTGATCGCCGCGGGGAACGGCATCCCCGCGGCGACACCCATAATCAGCGAGACGACAATGAGCGCGATGAACGGATGCAGCCTGGCGCGTGCGATGAGCAGAATCAGCGCGATTACAGCCAGCAGCGCGTAGAGAAGGAGACGCGCGTCGGGAGTCATAGCGATACGCGGTTGACGAGGTCATTGACGATCTCTTCAGGTGGCCTGCGGATGTCGTACACCCACGCGTTCTCGTCTGGCGACGGTTCCTCCAGGGTAGCGAACTGACTGTCGAGCATCGACGCGCGCATGAAATGTTCGGGGCGGTCAGCCAGGCGCTTGGCGATCAGTTTTCGCGCGCCTCTCAGAAATACGAAGTGTGTGTCCGGCGCTCCCTCGCGCAGGATATCACGGTACGGCCGCTTGAGCGCCGAACAGGCGATCACCACTCCGCTGCCCGCCTCCTCGGCGGTGCGCAGTCGCAGGGAGAGCGTCTGCAGCCAACCCGCGCGGTCGTCGTCGGTGAGCGGAACACCGGCTGCCATCTTCGCGATGCTCTGCGCGGTGTGAAAGTCATCTCCCTCCAGAAAGTCCACGCCGAGCGCGCGCGCCAGCGACGAGCCGACAAGACTCTTCCCCGACCCGGCGACACCCATCACGACGTAAAGGCCCTTGTTCACCAACGGGTAATATCGGTGTGATCTACGTGAGCGCGAGGGGCGGGCACCTGACAATCGTTGCGCACATGGGCACATTGAGAATGCGCCACAATCCCGTGCGCGCATTCTCCGGGAGGTCTTATGCCCCTGATTGGTCGGACTGTTTTCTCGATGGCTCTCGTAGTGTCGCTGGCGTGCGCTTCGGCTGAAATGGCCGGACCGCCTGTCGGATTAACCCACGCCGCGGCGATGGCTGCCCGTGGACCCGTGGGCTCCGTCGACGCGGACAATACGATTCAGGGACGGGTCGACATTACCTTCCCGAACGCCGCGCCCCTTCGTGGTGGATTCACCGCCAAATGGATTCCGAGCCAGATCTTCTGTGTTTAGCGCGTGGGAGTTTCCTGCCGGTCCAGCTCGAGATTGATCGTGCTGGGCCGGCAGTCCCTTTTTTGAGTCTTGATTCCTGGAGTCTTGTGCTGATATTTCAGCATAGGTGACCTCAGCCGGACAATCCTTCTTCCTGACTCCATGCCGCTCCTGAAACCCGCAGCCTTGCTGGCGATCGCCGTCCTTCCGGTGTCCGCCATCACCCAGACGACACGCCACATCAGCGACGCCGAGGTAGTCCGGCGAGTGAACGCTTACATCGCCCCGTTCGCCGGCCGCGAGCTCTCTGGGACTCTGCTCGTCGCGCGCGGCAACCGCGTCCTCATCGAGAGGCCGTTCGGGTTTTCCAGTTATGAGCTCGGTGTTCAGTTCACGACTACCACGCCGACGAACATCGCTTCGATCACCAAGCCGCTTACCGATATCATCGCCGCGCGCATGCAGGAGGAGGGGCTGCTTTCCTGGCGTGACACAGTCGCGAAATGGCTGCCCAATTACATCTACGGCTCGAAGATGACGGTGGAGCAGCTGATCAACCACCGCGCCGGGGTGGCCCACAGGCTGCTCCCCGAGTCGCAGCAGAACGTGCCGCGAACTGCACAGGAAATGGTCGAGATCGCCAACACGGTCCCGCTCCTCTTCGAGCCGGGCGCGAAGGAGAGCTATAGCTCCGGCGGCTACGCGATTCTGGCAGCAGTACTCGAGCGCGCGGGAAAGCAAACCTACGACCAGCTGCTTCAGCATTACGTCGTCGCTCCGGTTTCGGCGAAAACCATCCGCCACGTCGACAGCCGCACTCTGCTTCCAGGGCGCGCCGTTAGCGTGATTCCGATCGGGGACGGTGTTCTCAACGCATCCCTGAAGGATCTGTCGTTCCTCGTCGGGGCAGGCTCGGTGTATACGACGCCGCACGACATCTTCCTCGTCATGCAGGGACTGGTGAGCGGAAAGTACGGTGCCGCGGCACGCACCGCCCTGGTGCGCGATAACGGGCTTCACTGGAATGGCGTCACCAGCGGCTTTCGCGCGATCGCTGATTGGTATCCGGCTGATTCACTGACGGTGATTTACTTCAGCAATCTCCACACTGGAGCCATCGACCTGATGCGTCGTTCCATTCCCATGATTGCTGCTGGAGATACCGCAGCTGTCCCTGCGATCGTTCCCGCGGTGAAGACAGTTGCCCTCTCTCCGGCAGCGCAGGGCAGAATCGCAGGTAATTACGACACCGGCGCGTCAGTATCGACGATCACCTTTGCATCGCCGAGCCTCGCCTTGTTTGGCGACAGAGCCATGCTGGCCCTCGACGACTCGACGTTTTTCTCGACGGCCGATTATTCGCGTGTGAGATTCCCGTCCGATTCGACCGGCGCCGTCCGCCAGATCGAGTGGGGGCCGGGAACCTGGGGGCCGCAGGAGGGCCCGCGGTTTCCGAAGATCCGGAAGTAACCGTCGAGTCACTGAGTCGGACCGCGACAATATTAGAGGGATGCCAATTCATTATCGGCGGGCGACGGTTGCCGACGTCTCACGCACGGCAGGAATCCGGCAGCCGGGAGAGGCGGGTGGCGATCCTCCAGACCGTATGCGGCGGTACCTGGCGGGCGAGCACCATCCGCAACAGGCACTGCTACCCCGGGCGATGTGGATCGCCGAGCTCGACGATCGCGCCATCGGATACACCGCTGGTCACCTGACTCGGCGTTTCGAATGCGACGGCGAGCTGCAGTGGATCTATGTGGTTCGCGAGCACCGCCGCCAACACGTCGCGTCGGAACTGGTCCGTCTACTCGCCGAATGGTTCGTCGAGCAGCAAGCGCGGCGCATCTGCGTCGATGTTGGTGACGAGGAGGCCCGACCATTCTACAAACAACAGGGCGCCGTCGAACTGAACAAACACTGGATGGTGTGGGACGACATCTCTCAGGTACTTCCTCCCGGAAAAGGGGATTCGCGCGCCTGAGTCAGGCGACCTGTCATATGGATACCGTGCTGCCAGCACTCATCTCCAGCGACGTACTGTCACGGACTCACGCCATGGAACAATGCGAGCTGGAGCGGGAGTTGGGGCAGCTTCACAGCGAGAGCTGGGGATGGGCGCTGGCGTGCTGCGGCCGGGACAAGGAGCTGGCAGAGGACATTTTGCAGTCGGCCTATCTGACAATTCTGTCGCGGCGGACGGCGTTCAACGGCGATTCGACTTTGAAGACATGGGTGTTCGGCGTGAT
>DASYIM010000231.1:0-4482 GCA_035997625.1 Gemmatimonadaceae bacterium | reverse complement strand
CGGTCGGTCTCGTCCGAGATCACCAGCTTCTTCGCTTCGTCTTTCGTCTCGTTGCCGCCCTGTGTCTTGTCGAGGTACCACTTTCCCGTGAAGCCGCGAATCGCCGATTCGCGGATGTCGGCGACCGCAATGTAGGTGTGGAGGCCGGCGGTAAAGCTGAATAGCTCGTCGCCGGTGTTGTAGGCTTCCAGCTGCACCGTCAGTGCTTTGTCGTCGATCGAAACCGTGAGCTCGGTCCGGAAGTGATACGGAAACAGCTCCCGCGTCCGATGATCATCCGTGAGAATAAGCCTGACCGAGGATGGATCGTCCGCCGTGTCATTACCATCGGCGAGCTGCCACTCACTTTTGCGCGCAAATCCATGCTGCGGCAGGGCCCCGAGGTTTGAGAACTGTGGCCAAATGACCGGGATTCCGCCGCGGATCGGATCGCCGGGCGCGAAGTTGGCCGTTTTTCCCATGAACAGCACTTCCGTGCCGCCCGCTGGAATCCACGACGTGACGTGCGCGCCGTTCAAATAGACATCTGCCGAGCTCCCCGATGGATGGGACAGGAGCACGGTGGACATTCCGTTCTTTCCGGGAACGATAGGAGGTGTCATGAAATCAGATATTGATGTGCGCGCACCGGATTAGCCGTCGCTTGGCAACTGGAAACGCTACCGACTCGGTCGTCCGGGAGGGGTAGGGCTCTTGAATACTTCTCGATTGATCTGGACGTACTCTTTCATGTTCACCGGCACGTCCTCTTCGGGGAAGATCGCGGTGACCGGGCATTCCGGCTCACAGGCGCCGCAATCGATGCATTCGTCGGGATGAATGTAGAGCTGATCGGGTCCTTCATAGATGCAGTCGACTGGACACACGTCGACACACGCGCGGTCCTTTGTATTCTTGCAGGCTTCTGTTATGACGTAGGGCATCTCATCCCCGTGTTACGGCAACGTGGTCAGACGGGCGTCGCCAAGCGATTCATGTGCGAAAAATAGACCCGCGAGATTGAATAGCAACCGCGGATTCAGGTCTTGATTATCCCCAGTAAGACTCCGAGCAGCAGCACCGCCAGGATCGCAAGGAAGGTAGCGAGCAGACGGTGGCGCGTCCTCCTCACTGCAGACCATACCTCTTCATCCAGGTAGTACACGCCCGGCGCGCCCTCACGGATCACAGCTCGATTGCGCAAGCGTCTCACGGCAAGAGTTTCACCGAGCCCAATAGCTTCGTAAGCCTGCGCGCGTTCCGGCGAAGTGGCACCGGCAGCCCGAAAATCATCGATCACTTCCTGCTCGCGCCGTCGCATTGCAGCGGCAGCCACTACTGCGCCTCCGCCCATATCAGTCGCTCCGTTGATGTTTGACCAACGCTATTTCCGCCACGGCGGAAGATCGCCGTGTTTTTTCACGATATCGGGATTCTCCCGAAAAAGCGTGGCGGTGCGCCCGATTACCTGTACTACGGCGGAGCTGGTGGCGAGTGCCAGCGAATTGGCGACATCCTTCGGCTTCAGGTCATCCTTGTTTCCGAGTTTTACCTTGACCAGCTCCCTCGTGCGCAGTGCATCGTCGAGCGAAGAGATCACGGATGGAGTGAGACCATGTTGTCCAACGTGGACGGTCGGATCCAGATGATGCGCCTCCCCCCGAAGCTCGGCGCGCTCGCGACCCTTCAATTTCTCATCCTGCCCGGTTTAGTCATGAAGCTTCGGACATCCAGTGGAGTTCCGTTCCAGTAGTTTGCGTTGCTTCGCATCACCTGATAGTGCAAATGCGGCGCGTCAGGAGAGGCATTGCCGGTGCTGCCCACGAAACCGATCACATCGCCTTCGTGCACCTCCAGCCCTTCCGTCACATCCGGCGCATAGCCCATGAGGTGCGCGTAATAATGCAGATAGCGGCCGCTGGCGTCAGCGACGTAGATCGTGATCCCGCCCGCGCCACCGTTGGCAAGCTTGATGATGCGACCATTCGCCGCGGCCAGCACCGGCGTTCCTCGCATCGCCATGATGTCTGTGGCCATGTGGATGCGTCCACCGCTCCGGCCCTCGTGGAAAGTGTCCGTCAGCGCTTCCGGGACGACTCCTTCCACCGGCACCATCAGCGGATGCGATCTGAAATACGCCGAATCCGCCGGCAGCATCGGACGCATGTCGATCGGCATGCCGTCGTCGGGTTTCGTCACGACCACTGGCGGCATTCGGGTCGTTGTCGCGTCCGGCGGTGCATGAAGATTGACGCAGGTGGTCGCTGCTATCGCACAAAGCAACGTCGCGCATAACCCTGAGACGCGCGCGACATTCGCGCCACTTTTAACCTGCTCGAGCTCAGCTCGCGCTAACACCAGCTAGCTGTGACTCCGTATTGCCTGGTTCAGTGACGATTGGGGCATTGGTGTCTCCTTGTAGTTCTTCGAGCTCCCGCGCCATCCGCGCGATGCCCTCGTCGAGGGTTCGCGAGTGGTGCATTGAGCAGAACTTGGGCCCACACATCCCGCAAAACTCCGCGCTTTTGAAGTATTCGGCGGGAAGTGTCTCATCGTGATACTCCTGGGCCCGCTCAGGGTCCAGGCTAAGCCGAAATTGTTCCTTCCAGTCGAACGCGTACCGCGCCCGCGACAGCGCATCGTCGCGGTCCCGCGCTCCCTTTCTACCCCGCGCGACATCCGCGGAATGCGCCGCGATCTTGTAGGCGATCACGCCCTGACGTACGTCCTCGGCGTTTGGCAGGCCGAGGTGCTCCTTCGGGGTCACGTAGCAAAGCATGTCGGACCCGAACCAGCCGATCATGGCCGCGCCGATCGCGCTCGAAATATGATCGTACCCCGGGGAAATGTCGGTGACCAGTGGGCCGAGAGTATAGAATGGCGCCTCGCTACACACCTCTTTCATGCGCCGGACGTTCATTTCGATCTGATCCATGGGGATGTGACCTGGACCTTCGACCATAACCTGGACGTCTCGCTCCCAGGCACGGCGGGTCAGCTCACCAAGAGTGTCCAGTTCAGCGAACTGGGCGCGGTCACTTGCATCCGCAATGCAACCCGGTCGCAGACTGTCGCCGAGAGATACAGTGACATCGTAGTGGCGAAGAATGTCGAGCACATCGTCGAACCGCTCGTAGAGGGGATTCTGTTTCCGGTGCGCCATCATCCATACGGCGTGCAGTGAGCCGCCCCGACTAACGATGCCGGTGATACGTCCGTGCACCAGCGGCAGATGTTCAATCAGAATTCCAGCGTGGAGCGTCATGTAGTCAACGCCCTGCTTGGCCTGGTGCTCGATCATGTCGAGCAGATCGTTGGCGGTCAGCTCCTCGAGCTGCTTGTCCCACTTTCCGTCGGGTCCACCCTGAACCGCCTGGTAGATCGGAACCGTCCCAATGGGCACCGGCGAAGCCGCGATGATGGCGCGGCGGATACCGTCGATATTGCCGCCGGTGGACAGGTCCATCACGGTATCGGCGCCATATTTCACGGCGATCTGGAGCTTCTCGATCTCGCCGTTCACATCCGACGAGACCTGCGAGTTGCCGATGTTGGCGTTGATCTTTACGCGGGAGACTTTGCCGATCGCCATCGGCTCCAACGCGCCGGCCAGGTGGTAAACGTTGGCGGGGATGATGAGCCGCCCAATCGCTATTTCGTCGCGAACCGTCTCCGGTGCCAGCTCTTCGCGCTCAGCGACGAAGCGCATCGCGTCGGTTATCTCACCCATACGCGCATGGTGCATCTGCGTGCGTGCTGCCCTTTCCATTGTCGACTCCCTACGCCGGTATTAACCGGATCAGGTTCTGAGGGACTTTCTCAGCCTCGCGCCGCCGCCGCTTCCCTGCAGCAGCAATCTCCCGCGTGGCACCCCTGTCTACGAAGCAATCTAATGATTGGAGCCTAGTCAGAAGGAGTAGCGCGCCCCGAGCTGCGCTTGCCGCCGGCTCGTCACGCTCGCCGGCGATCGGCTCTTGACGCCGCTGGCATGGTGATCGACACTCTTTGCCACGCAGGCCGCATCCCTTTTCCCGTGAGGATCGTATGGCCATGAACATCCAGAAGGTCGTGGTTGGAGGTATCGTCGCCGGAGTCGTAATGAACGTCATCGATTTCATCGCCAACTACGCGCTCGCGGCGCGAATGGCGGCCGAGGCCGATGCGTTCAAGCCCGGTCTGGCGGCGCAGATGGCGAGCTCGATGGTTAGCTACATCATCATGGATTTCGCACTGGGAATTGCCCTCGTCTGGACGTACGCGGCGATCCGCCCCCGGTTCGGAGCAGGACCGCGCACCGCGGTATTCACGGCGATCCTCTTCTGGCTTCTCGCCCTGATCTTCTACTCGGGATACCGGCAAATGGGGATGATGTCGACGGGACTGTGGTGGACGTTCGCCTTCATCGGACTGGTGAATTTCCTGATCTCGTCAGTCGCCGGCGCAGCCCTTTACTCGGAGCAGACCGCGACGGTTTAGAGACCGGGGATCTTCACAGCCGCATAC
>DASYIM010000230.1:0-1552 GCA_035997625.1 Gemmatimonadaceae bacterium | reverse complement strand
GGCTGTTTGTCGGCTGATTCCCACGTGCCGACGATGGGAGTCGACGCAACCGGTGCCGTGGCAGCGAACGGCGAATCCGGATCGAGCGCGGTGAGCGACAGGTCATCGATCCAGACACTTCCCTTCCCGCCGGTGCCGGCGGTGATGGCGAGCTCGATGGCGGCGACGTGACGGATGTCGTCGCGGGCGCTCGGTCCCCAGGCGAAGCAGATCTGCCGTCTCTGGCGCGAGATAGTCCGCCACTGGCGCGGGAAATCGAAATTCGGATTGTTCGACCACCAGACGTTGGCATTGGTCTGATCGACGAGCTTGAATTCGAGGGTGTTGGTGGGCGCCTCTCCACGCAGCGCGAAGCTGAATTCGTAGTTGGACGGCAGATCGAGTTTGAGCTCTCGCCGCACGATCCCGTATCCCGGGTGACCATGGAAGTCGAAGTCCACTCGCATCGCACGGCCGTGAAGGCCGTTGTCGGGATGGATCGTGATCTCGACGCCTGCCGCGGGGTTGGTGGTCCATTGCGTCACCGAGTCGAAGGAGTCGATGAGCGTGGTGTCCGGCGCGACCGCGGCAACCAGGAGAAAAACGAGCGAGCAGTGAATCATCCGGATCTCCCGGCGAGTGTACGCCCCCAAAGTCGCCACCGCGGAACTGGCGCACTATACGTAAGCTGACGTATGCGGCTCGATGCTTGCGCGCTTTCGCGGGCCACTCGCCAAGACCGGTTTTCGACGACGATGAGAAAAATCACTCTATCCTTTCTGGCAGCTGCACTCCTGGCCGCGCCGGTTATCGCACAGGCCCCGTTTCCAACATCGACGCGCGCCGCACTGGAGCAGGCACTCGGCAGGAAGGGGACGCCCAATCCCGGCGGCGTGTTGAAGTTCGGCTTCCCGCGCAGCGACCTCAAGGTGGTGCTCGGCGGAATCACCATCAGCCCCCCGCTCGCACTTGGATCGTGGGTCGCCTTCCAGCGCGTCGGAGATCACTCGATGGTGATGGGTGATCTGGTGCTGCTCCCAACCGAGGTCGAATCGGTAATGGCCAGTCTCCAACAGGACGGGATCGAGCAGACGGCGCTGCACAATCACCTGCTCGGCGAATCGCCGCACGTGATGTACATGCACATTCGGGCGATCGGCAACCAGGAGCGCATTGCCAGAGCGATCCGGAGGGCGCTCGAGTTCACCGCCACACCGCTCGCCGTCGCGGCAGCACCGGTTGCGGCCACTCCCGCGAGCCCGGCACCGATCAGCCTCGACACCAACGCGATAGCGGGAGCGATCGGCGTGCGTGGCAAGATGAATGGGGGCGTGTATCAGCTGAGCGTTCCGCGCCGTCAGAAGATTCTGGTCGAGAAGCACGAGATCCCCGCCTCGATGGGCGTGGCGACAGCGATCAACTTCCAACCCACTGGCGTTGGCAAGGCGGCGATTACCGGCGATTTCGTGCTGATCGGCCGAGAAGTGAATCCTGTCCTCTCGGCGCTCGTGGAGAGCGGAATTCGCGTGACGGCAATTCACAGTCACATGATCGACGAGCAGCCTCGCCTGTT
>DASYIM010000229.1:0-9460 GCA_035997625.1 Gemmatimonadaceae bacterium | reverse complement strand
GAGCTCGTTGCCCCGAAAATTGCCGTCGTCGATGAGCAGAGCGCCGGTAAATCGCGGTTGCACGACGAGTCGATCTCCAGTGTCGAGATCGAGAACCACCAACTTGGCCCGTCGCCAGCTGCGGACTATGGTCGCGTTGTGAAGCCGTTTCGCGAGCGACCGCGGATTGACCTCGCGCAAAACGTCGCTCTTTCGAACCGACACTTTTCTGATCGTCCGCCCGCGAATCGCGCCGTCGAGATCGCGCGCGATCGTCTCGGTCTCAGGTAACTCGGGCACCGCGCGTCAGCTCACGCCATCCGATGTCACGCCTAAGCTGCTTCCCATTGAATGAGATCTGCTCGGCGTGCGATCGCGACAGCTCCGCCGCCTCGAGTAAAGTGTCAGCCACCGCCGTCACCGTCAGGACGCGACCGCCCGCCGTGACGAGCTGGTTGGTGGATGGATCGCGGGCAGTGCCGGCGTGGAAGACCTCCACATCCTTTTCAGGAGGCGGCAGCTGAATCACATCGCCCGTCCGAACCTTGTCCGGATAGCCGGCGGCGGCGACGACGGTCGTCACCGAAGACAACGGCTTCCAGTCCGGATATCGCGCCTGACTCAGTGATCCGCCGCCAGCGACGGCCGCGATCAGCTCGAGGAGAGACGAATCCATCAGCGGCATCAGCGCCTGCGTTTCGGGATCGCCGAACCGGCAGTTGAACTCGACTACTTTGGGGCCGTCGGTGGTGATCATCAGGCCGGCGTAAAGCAGTCCCTTGAAGGGAGAAATTGCTTCGCGCATAGCCGCCAGCGCCGGGCGGATGATGTCCGTCATTACCCGATTTACAAGCTCGGGCGTTGCCAGCGATGTCGGGGCGTAGGCGCCCATGCCGCCGGTGTTTGGGCCCCGGTCGCCCTCCAGCAACCGCTTGTGATCCTGCGCGGCGAGGAGTGGGAGCGCCTGGTGCCCATCGCTGATGGCGAAGAGAGAGAGTTCTTCACCTTCCATGAACTCTTCGATGAGGATCTCGCGTCCGGCGTTGCCGAAGATGCGATCGCTCAGCATCGCGTCGATGGCGCGTTCTGCCTCGGCCGTGCTCAACGCGACGATCACGCCTTTACCGGACGCGAGTCCCGACGCTTTGATGACGACCGGGGTGGAGAAATTGGCGAGAGCCGCCTTCGCCTCCTTCGAATCGCTGTGCTGACTCGCGCGCGCGGTCGGGATTCCGGCGCGACCCATCAACTCCTTGGCAAACCGTTTCGACGTCTCGATGCGCGCCGCCTCGCGGGTAGGACCAAAAATGGGTAGACCGCGGCCCTGGAACAAATTGACGATACCACCTTCGAGGGGCTGCTCGGGCCCCACGATGGTCAGATCGACGTACTCGTCCTCTGCCAGGTGGGCGAGCTCCTTGTGCTTGTCGACCGCTATCGGCACGCAGCGAGCAAACTTCTCGATGCCGGGGTTGCCGGGGGCGGCAAGGAGCTCGAGAGAAGAATCGTCGCGGCACAGTTTCCACGCGAGTGCGTGTTCGCGCCCACCGCCGCCGACGATCAGTGCTTTCATGTGAATGCTTGCTCGAGATCCGCGATGAGATCCCCAACGTCTTCGACACCGCACGACAAACGAAGGAGATCATCAGTCAAGCCAAGCGCCGCGCGCCGGTCCGCGGGAACGGACGCATGCGTCATCGACGCCGGATGGCTGATCAGACTTTCCACGCCGCCGAGAGACTCGGCGAGTGAAAAGACTCGTACTTTACCCAGAATTTTCGCTGCCTTTTCCTTGCTGCCGGTGAGGATGGAAATCATTCCACCAAATCCTTTCATCTGACGCTTGGCGAGCTCGTGTTGCGGATGCGACGGAAGCCCCGGATAGATGACGTTCTCGTTTCCCAGCTTCTCGGCCAGCCACGAGGCAATCTTTCGACCGTTTTCGTCGTGACGAGGCATCCGCAAATGGAGGGTCTTTGTTCCGCGGAGCACGAGCCACGCGTCGAAGGGACCAGGGACGGCTCCCGAGGTGTTGAGAATGAATTGCAGCCGCTCCGCGAGGGCGTCGTCGCGAACCACCGCGATCCCGCCTACCATGTCGCTATGGCCGTTCAAATATTTGGTCGTGGAGTGGTAGACGATGTCGGCGCCGTGCTCGAACGGCCGCTGAAAGTACGGAGAAGCGAAGGTGTTGTCTACGATGAACAAAAGGTGTCTTCGTTTTGCTATCTCACCGACAGCGGTGAGGTCGGTGAGTCGCATCATCGGATTGGTTGGCGTTTCCATCATGATCGCCACCGTGTTCTTCTCGCACGCATCCTCGACGTTCTGGGGATCCCGGCTGTCGACGTAGGTGAAGCAGAGGCCGAAGTTTCTCAGAATCTTGTCGAAGAGCCGGAACGTACCGCCGTAGCTGCTTTCGCCGGCGATGATGTGGTCGCCGGACTTGAACAGCTTCATGATCGAATCGGTGGCGCCCATGCCACTACTGAACGCGAAGCCGTGGGTGCCGCCTTCGAGGGCGGCGACATTTCGCTCGAGCGCCTCGCGCGTGGGGTTTTTGCCGCGCGCGTACTCGTAGCCTTTGTTCTGGCCGAGCCCCTCCTGCACGTACGTCGAGGTCGTGTAGATCGGCGTCATGATAGCGCCGGAGAGGGGGTCCGGCCGCTGTCCAGCGTGGATAGCACGGGTGCCGAACGCTGCTTTCAGATCTTCGTCAAAGATGCGAGTCATGCGCCTTTCACATTGAAGGGATTGTGGACGGAAGTTAACCAATCGAGCGCCGGCATCGCGCGTCGTGGGTGGCAAAGGGCGAGTAAATTACCCGCTACACTCAGGCGTCAATAGGCAAGCGCGAGGAAAATCACGAATGGCGTATGAAGGTCTGATGGTCAGCGTGTCCGGCGTGCGGGGCCGCGTTGGAGAAGCTCTTACACCGGAGATCATCGCGAAGTTTGCCGCAGGATTCGGCGCCTGGGCGATGGCGCGCTCCGGTGGCAAAGCCCGCATTGTGGTTGGCCGTGACAGCCGGGTGTCGGGGCCGATGTTTCAGTCTGTCGTGCATGCGGCGCTCCAATCCGTTGGCTGCGATGTGCTGGACATCGGAATGGTTCCGACCCCGACCGTGCAGCTCGCCGTCGAGCATCACCACGCCGCCGGCGGGCTGGCGATCACCGCCAGCCACAATCCAATCGAGTGGAACGCCCTCAAATTCATCGGACCTTCGGGCCTGTTCCTCGACTCCGCCGAAGCCGCGGAGATGCGACAGGTCGTTGACGGAAACATCCCCCGCGCGACCTGGGACAAGCTGGGAACGGTCGCCCAGGACAAGGATGCCGCGCGCGAGCACATCGAGAAAATCCTTGCCCTGCCGTTCCTCGATGTCGAGGGAATTCGAAAGAAGGGATTTCGCGTCGGACTCGATTGCGTCCGCGGGGCCGGGGGCACGTTCATGCCGATTCTGCTGGAACTCATGGGCTGCAAGCTGGCGACGATCAACATGGAGCCGGACGGGCGTTTTCCGAGGCCGCCCGAGCCGGTCGCAGAGAACCTCGGAGAGCTCCAGAAGCTCGTCCAGGACTCCCATTGCGACATTGGCATGGCGGTGGATCCCGATGTCGACCGTCTCGCCCTCGTGTCCGATGAGGGCGTTGCCATTGGTGAGGATTACACCCTCGCCCTTGCCGCCAAGGTTGTGCTGCGCCATCGGAAGGGCGTCGTCGTCACCAATCTCTCTACCAGCAGGATCGTCGATGACATTGCCGCCGAAGCCGGTTCACGCGTGGTCCGCGCGGCCGTCGGCGAGGTCAACGTGGCTGTCAAAATGCGCGAAGAGAAGGCTCCTATTGGAGGCGAAGGAAACGGCGGCGTGATTCTCTCAGAGCTGCATCTGGGACGCGACGCGCCGGTGGGTGCGGCGCTCATGCTACAGTTATTGTTGGAAGAGGGCAAACCGCTCTCGAAAATCGTCGCGGCGTACCCGCGGTACATTATCGTTAAGGACAAGCTTGCCCGTCCGGATGCGCCGCTCGACACCGTCTATCAGGCCCTGAGAGAGGCCTTCAGCGACGCAGAGGTCGATACCCAGGACGGACTGAGGCTGACGTGGCCCGATCGCTGGGTGCACATTCGCCCTTCAGGAACGGAACCAATCGTGCGAGTAATAGCAGAGGCGCCAAGCGCGGAAGCAGCGGAAAAGCTGGTCCGTGATTGCCGGCAACCTGTCGAGGCGCTGGCTCGGTAGAGAAGGTACAGTCAACCAAAAAGCAGCTATGTGCGGAATCATCGGTTACATCGGAATGCGTGGCGCTACACCTGTCCTGCTGGAAGGACTCAAGCGCATGGAGTATCGCGGGTATGATTCCGCGGGCGTCGCCGTCATGAACGGCGGTGGAGTAGAGACACGCAAAGCTGCCGGCAAGATCTCCCAACTGGAGCGCGCGCTGGCGACCAGCCCGGTCGATGGCGACCTCGGCATCGGCCATACCCGCTGGGCAACCCACGGTGTTCCCAACGAATGCAACGCCCATCCTCACGTTGACTGCAAGGGCAACATCGCCGTCGTTCACAACGGCATCATCGAGAATTCCGGCACACTGAAGCAGGGGCTGCAGGCGCGCGGCCATAAGTTCGTTTCCGAAACCGACACCGAGGTCATAGCGCACCTCATCGAGGAAGCGTTCGACGGAAACCTCGAGGATGCTGTCATCGAAGCATTGTGGCAGATCGAGGGCACTTACGGGATTGCCGTCGTCTCCAGCCAGGATCGCAACAAGATCGTCGCCGCGCGCAAGGGAAGCCCGCTTCTCATCGGCCTGGGCAACGGCGAGTACTACGTGGCGAGCGATGTCTCAGCGATTCTCGCGCACACCCGCGAAGTCGTCTATCTCGACGACGGTGATGTCGCGGTTCTTACGCGCGACGGATACACCGTATTGAACCAGCGCGCCCAGGAGCTCGAGCGGCGCGTCAGCAAAATCGATTGGGACCTCGATCAGATCGAGCGCGGCGGGTTCGCCCACTTCATGCTCAAGGAGATCTTCGAGCAGCCGGCAACCGTCGAGAACGCCATGCGCGGGCGCCTCCTTCCGGACCTGGGAACCTCCAAGCTCGGCGGACTCAACATGACCGACGAGGAGCTGCTCAGATTCGACAACATCCTCATCACCGCTTGCGGGACCAGCTGGCACTCTGCGCTGATCGGAGAGCACATGCTGGAGAGCCTCGCCAGAATTCCGGTGGAGGTCGAGTACGCCTCCGAGCTCCGCTACCGCAATCCGATCGTCACTGACAAGACTCTTTGCATCGTCATCTCGCAATCGGGAGAGACAGCCGACACCCTCGCGGCGATGCGCGAGGCGAAGTCACGTGGGGCCCGCACTTACGGAATCGTAAACGTCGTAGGCTCGACGATCGCGCGTGAGAGTGACGGTGGCATTTACGTCCACGCCGGGCCCGAGATCGGTGTTGCTTCGACCAAGGCGTTCACCAGCCAGGTTATCGCGCTGCTGCTCTTCACGCTCAAGCTTGCCCGTCTGCGTAACCTGTCCATTGTGGACGGCAAGCAGATAATCCATGAAATGCAGGAGCTCCCGGCGAAGATTCAGAACATTCTCGATCGGGCACCCGAGATCGAGAAGATCGCGGAGGAATTCAAGAACGCCCAGAACTTCCTCTATCTCGGGCGGGGTTACAGCTTCCCGACGGCGCTCGAGGGCGCGCTCAAGCTCAAGGAGATCAGCTACATCCACGCCGAAGGATATCCCGCGGCGGAGATGAAGCATGGTCCGATCGCGCTGATCGACGAGAATATGCCGGTGCTGTTCATCACACCGCACGACGCGGTGTTCGACAAGGTCGTGTCCAACGTGCAGGAGGTGAAGGCGCGCGGTGGACGCGTGATAGCAATCACCACCCGCGATGAACACGCGCTGGAAGGGAAGCTCGACTACGAGTTCCGCATTCCCGAGACGAAGGACATGCTGTCTCCGGTGCTGGCGTCGGTCCCGCTCCAGCTGCTCGCCTACTACATCGCCGTGAAACGCGGTGCCAACGTCGACCAGCCGCGCAACCTCGCCAAGTCGGTTACGGTGGAGTAGTAACTGAGAGTACTGCTTCAGCGTGTCTCGCGGGCCCAGGTCCGCATCGAAGGGCGCAGCGTCGGAAGCATCGGGAAGGGTTTTCTCCTTCTCGTCGGCTTCACCCACGGGGATGCGCCCGACAAGGTCGACTGGATGGCCGAGAAGACTTCAGGACTCCGGCTGTTTGGGGATGCCGAAGGCAAAATGAATCTCGGCCTCGCGGACGTCGGCGGGGCGGTGCTCGTGGTCTCCCAGTTTACGCTCTACGGCAACTCGGAGAAGGGAAAGCGGCCGAGTTTTATCGACGCCGCTCGCCCGGAAGAAGCGATTCCGTTGTACGAGCGGTTCGTCTCGGCGCTGAGGGCAAAGGGTTTGACTGTAGAGACCGGAGAGTTCGGCGCCATGATGGACGTCGAGCTGGTCAACGACGGACCAGTCACTCTCTGGCTCGAGAGATGAGCGAGTGCCGTGTCGTGCTAGCCTCGGCGTCCCCTCGCCGGCGGCAGCTGCTCGATCTCATCGGCATCGCCCACGAGGTCCGGCCGGCGAACATCGACGAGACAATGCGTGGACGCGAGGCACCGCGCCGCCACGTCGAGCGCCTGGCGCGCGAAAAGGCGACAACCGTTGCTTCTCGCGACCCAGACCTGATCACGATCGGAGCGGACACCGTCGTCGTCATCAATCGAAAAGTGCTGGGCAAGCCCCGGGACAAGGCCGAAGCGGCCCACATGCTGTCGCAGCTGAGTGGGCGCGAGCACACAGTAATAACCGCCATCGCGGTAGCGCGCGGGAAGAAGCTTCGCTCGGCGATCGAAGAAGTGCAGGTGAGATTCCGGCGATTGCGCGACGACGAGATCGAGGCCTACATCGCGACCGGCGAGCCGATGGACAAGGCCGGCGCGTATGGTATTCAAGGCTATGGCGCGACGATCGTCGAGCGCATCGAGGGCGATTACTTCGCGGTGATGGGTTTGCCGCTCACCCGGCTGACCACTTTGCTGCGAGATCTCGGCGTCAGATACCGGTTTGGTGAGCCGTTAACTCTGGCCGAGTAAGACGCGGGCCTGCTCCATCACCCGCCGCTCGTTGTCGAATGCCAGCTGGCTGGCGGCATCTTCGATCGGGACCCAGCGCGCCTCGTTGACTTCCCAGTCGTGGTCCTTGGTGTCCCCGGAGATGTATTTCAGCAGGTAGAAGTGGACGCGCTTGTGAAAGCGCACCCGAATGCCGTTCTCGAGTCCGGCGTACCAGTATTCGATGGTCTCGATGTGATTCACGACTTCACTGGTGACGCCGCCTTCCTCCCGCGCCTCGCGAACAGCCGTCGTTTCCGGTTTCTCGTCCTTGTCGACGAGTCCCTTCGGCAGCTGCCAGCGGTGCTCGCTGCCGACTGAAATGATGACAACCTCGATCTGTTCGTTGTCCCCCCGATAAACCACGCCGCCCGCGGACACCTGATCGCGGATAGGAATCTTGATCGCGGGAGATTTCCTGGGGCTGGAGCCACCGGGCTTTCTCGGGGTCACTGGCGGGCACCTCGGCGGTAGCGGTCGTTCCACACCTGGACTTTCTCCATCACCTGGCGCGGCTCGATCCGTGGCATTCTGCCAGGTCGATTTTCCATTGAGATAGGATAATCCTCACCGGGATTCCCGTATGCGTCGACGATCAGGTCGTGAAAACGGCGGTAGGGTCCTGTGCGCTTCGGATTGGTGTAGCCCATCAGGCTTATCACCGGACGATTCAGCGCGACGGTCATGTGGAGCGGTCCGGTGTCCGGCGACAACACGAGGGCTGAGGCATCGAGGATCGATACGAGTTTTCTCAGTCCACTACCGAGCTCCGAGCGCGGTTTTGTCTTCGCGCGATTCATCACGATTCGCTCGGCGGCGAGCTCGCGGTCCGAGCGCCCTCCGACGAGTACAACCTGCATCCCGAAATCGTGGGTGAGGGCGTCGCTCACCTCCGCCCAGCGCTCCGGCAGCCAGTCCTTCTCGGGCTTGCTGGTGGCTACGACGATGGAAGCGATCGGACGATCGATCTCCCAGACGAAATCGCTCTGCCACTGTTGCTCGCCTGGCCAGGGGCCGAGATCCCATTCTACGGGCTCCGGCGCCACGCCGACTGCAGTAAGAAACTCGAAGTACTGATCCTGAACGTGCTGGACCGGATGCGGGGGAATCTTCCGGTTGGTGAAGAGCCAGTTCATGTCGCGGGCACGAGCCCGGTCGAAGCCGAGCTTCACCGGGGCGGGCGTCATGGCGGTGACGATGCCCGCCTTGAAGTAGACCTGGAGATTGATGACCAGATCGAAGCGCCGCTTCGCCAGCTGCGCTCTCACATCCACGAAAGCCGAGAGCCCACGCGAGCGGTCGAAGATGATGATGTCGTCCACCGACGGGTGTCCCCGCACCAGTGTGGCCGGCCCTGTCTGGAGTACCCAGGTGATCCTGGTGTGTGGGTTGACCCGCTTGAGCGCGTTGATCACGGGCAGAACGTGGACCGCGTCGCCGACGGCGCTCATCATCACGATGCAGATGTTGTCCGGAACTCTTTTCAGATCCGGCAGCGTCACTCCACGCTCCTCAGTCGCAGGTATTCCTCGTCCTCAGCCGAGTAGGGAAGCTCGTGCAGGTCGCGCCATTTACGGAGTGAGCGGATCAGCCGATCGAGATTGGCCTTGGCGACCAGTGGCGATCCCGGCGAGCTGAATCGGACACGATCCACGTCCAGCACGTGCGCATCGAGGTCCGGTCCATCGCCGGCAGTGAGCAGGACATTCTTGAGATTGAGGTCCTGGTGATGAGCACCGGCCCGGGTGAGGGCCCTCAACACTTTTGCCACTGCGTCGAGAACCATCACTCGATGGTTGTGATCAGTGACCCTGGCGAGCGCGACTGAAAGATCATGCCCGTTGGGGATCTCGCGAGTGGCGACATCAGAGCGGCGCAACACGATGTTCTTCGGATACGAGACGTAAGCCAGTACTTCCGGCGTGCTGACTCCACTGGCGCGCAATCGCAGCGATGCTATCAGCTCGCGAAACCCGCGGGTGGGGAGCACGAACAGATCCTTGCTGATTTTTGCCGCCCAACCGCCACGCATGTTGTGGCGCACAACGGCCCTGCCGCAGTTGCCGGGCAGGTTGACGGCGAAGACCGGGGCGCGTCCCAACAGTGGAACGGCATCGGGCTGGCGTGACGCGAATTCATACAACCCCTCGCGCTCGAGTATTCCCCGCATGCTGGCGGCGCAGGTGGCAGCGGCAATCACGCGCGCGCCTCGAACCTCGAATCGCTCGTACGACGGGATTCGCAAGCCGATCACGACTTCGCTCCGCCGCGGCGTCGCACCGAGGCGATGGCGCTGAGAAGAGCCTGCGCCTTGCTGCGCGTCTC
>DASYIM010000228.1:0-5352 GCA_035997625.1 Gemmatimonadaceae bacterium | reverse complement strand
CAAGGTCCGTCGAGCGGGGGAAGGGAAGAGCCGCCGCCGCAGGACGATCCGGGCGGGGTTTGAGGCGGACAGGTGACTATCAGCGTTGGTCCGGCGCGTATCGCGTACGTTGCGAGGCTCGCGTTCAGATGGACGCGACCGAGGGCGAAGCTTCGCGTCAGCAGCGTCTTGAGGGAGTAGGATGCCGGAAGCGAGTTCGGGCCCGTCGGGAGAAACAGCTCCGTCGCCAGCGCCAGCGATGGAAGATTCTGGGTCTCGAGATTGAACTGGTACATGGCGCCCACCCCGACGCCGGCCACTCCGCCGCGCGGAGTGGCTGTCCGCTCACGATAAAAAATCGGCAGCCGTATCCACGCCTCCGTGCGTGGAAAGATCCCGTACGCGACCTGGGGCTCGTACTGAACGCGAGATCGCAGATCCGACAGCTCGTCGTAACGGAAATTCAGAAAGTCGAGGTCGAGAGAGTAGCGCTCGGTGGTGGTCGCGTCCTCAACCCGCACCGGAAAACCCGCGTCCAGGTTTCTGTATGAAGCCTGGCCGCGGGCCTCCGCCGCGCAAAAGAGCCCTGCGGCCGATACGATGAATCGCAGGGACCGTCGCATTCTACTGCGCGATGTTGATACGGATTTGAAACATCCTCGGTCTGCCGACAGATGCTCCACTGAAAAAGGCTCCTTTCAGCAGGTACTTCTTGTCGAAGACGTTGTCCACGTAAAGCTCCGGGCGAAAGAGTGCTCGACCGAAGGGAAGAGAAATTCCGATGCTGGTATTCATGATGAAGCTTGGATCGACCTTGATGCCTTTGTTGAAATCAAAGAGCCCGGTTCCGTAAGAGCAATTGCAATCAGCCGGATCGACGCCGTTGGTCAGACCGGAGCCGTAAGTGCCGGTGAGACTGGCATACGCCCGCCGCAACGAATAGGTCGCCGAGCCGAGAACGCTGAGTCTCTGATCGTGATCGAGGTCGAAGAAGCCCTGCGGCTCATCAGTTGGGAAAAACCCACCGGTGATTGGTCCGTTTCCATACGCGTGATTCAGCGCGACATTGAGGTACGCCGAGAAGGGTCCAGGCGGACGAATCTCCTGCACTGTCTCGATTCCCGTGATCTTGGCCTTGGCGATGTTGACCGAGGTCACGATGTTGGATCCCGGAACAGTGTTGTCGTCGATGCCCGGCGAGCTCTGTTTGTAGTAACCGGAAAACTTGGAAACCAGCCCGAACGGGAATCGGTGGATGTAGCCGGCCTCGTAAAAATTGTCCCGCTCGGGAAGAGTGGGCTCGGTCGCCACACCGCCTTGAGCGACGCTCGTGATCGCCCGCAAATCCTCGACGTTGGTTGGCAGGAAGAGACGCCCGTAATACAGGTATATCGTGTTCGCCGAGTTTGGGTAGAAGTTGAGTCGAACGCGCGGACTCCACTGGGACTGTGTACCGGCAAAAGGAGCGTTGTGCGCGTCGTAGCGCAACCCGGTGCGTATCTCAAAGCGCTCGACTGGCGAGTACGCGACTTGTGCGTATCCGCCAACGTCCCAACCCTTGAGGCCCGAGTTGGAGGCAGGGCCCGGACTTCCCGTGGCGTCAAACGTCGAGAAATCCTCGTGCCCACGCGTGAGGCTGGACAACGTTCCGAACTTGAACTCCAGCTCGCGGGCGGGATGGACGGAATAGTCCGCTTTTACGCCGTAGGAGTTGAAATTTCTCAGCTCCCTGATGTTGTAGGCGGTGGGGTCAGGGAAGAAGACGAATTGCGGGTCGTCGGTGGCGCCGGGCGTATAGGTGAGACTGCCGTGCCGGTAGAACAAACCGACAAATAGCTCGGGCGCGGCGCCGGCATTGGCCGCAGTTCCACCCCCTGCATACTCGGCCCCGGCGAACTGGTGACGCCAACCCAGATTCAGGAAGCTGTTGACATCGCGCTGGTTGTCGTCGAGCTGGGTGTTGCCCGTCGTATCGAACGGAACCTGAAACTTCGTCTGCGAGAGATTCCCCTCAAGATTCACCACGTCGTTCAGGCCCGGCGTAAACTGGACTTTTCCGAAGCCGAACCAGTCCTCACCGTGATTGTGAAAGTTCTGGACTTCATCCGTGGTCGGATCCAGGACGACCGGCTCGCGTCGCATGTCCGTTGTCTGATGCGCGCCGGAGAAGAAGTAGCCGACCTTTCCCGCGCTGGTGCTGGCGCTGATGCCCTGCCCGTAAGTGTTGTAATTCCCCCCAAACCCCGACAGCTGATAGTGAAGTCCTCCCGCCGGGATGCGCGTCGTTATGTCGACGATAGCCGCATTCTTGTTCCCGTACTCTGCGTCCCAGCCGCCCGTCTTGAAATCGATCTGATTTACGACGGATGGGTCGAACAGCTCATTTAGACTGCCGGAGATGCCGGCGGGAACCGGGACACCGTCGATGTAATACGTGTACTCGGCGTGCTGTCCGCGAATGTGAACTTCACCAGTCGGTGCGCGGGCTGCGCCGGCAATCGACTGCTGCAGGATCTGCGACGTCGTGTTCGTCGGAGCTCCGTGATACTGATCCTGCTTGAAACGCTGGTCACCGCTGCGGGTGTCGACCGCGAGCGGGACCGCAGCGGTCACAGTCACGCCCTGCAGGCTGACGGCAATCGCCGTAAGGGCGAAATCAACGCGAATGTCAGCATTGCTGTCGCCGATCGTCAGTGGCTTTGACTGTGGAGCGAAGCCGAGAAAGCGCGCGGCAACGGTGTACGTTCCGGAAGCGATGTTGTGGGCCGTGTACCGGCCAAATGCGTCGGTCGACGCGTTGGCGATCACCTGGCTTCCCTGCATGATGCTGACTTCGGCCGATGGCAGTGGCTGTCCGCTGGCCGAATCGGTGACCACACCCGTGACATCCGCGTTTTCGCCGCGAACCGGATTCGCCTGCGCGATTCCCGTGGATAACAAGAGAGTTCCAGCTGCAATGAAGGCACGCGCCAGGCCGCGGCCCATGCGCGATCGTATGGAGAACATGAATTGCCTCGATAAAAGCGTTGAGTTACCGCCGCGAGAGTTCGACGGCGGGCCAGATTTCCGATTGCCGAGACGTTGGATGTCTCGGTGGTGGCTACGCTTTTACAGGGGGCGCGCGGGGGAGACAGGGTGCGCCGTCGGCGAGCCAGGTCGGCGACTCGGGACGGACTGCCGCGACGCGAAGTGCCCTCGACTCGGTGAGGGGCAGGGGCGCGGGTTGAGCTGCGGGGGCCAAAACACCGCTGACGAACTGGCAGAGGGCGCAGTTGTCTTCCTGGTGTACGCGCGGGCACTTCGGAGTACCGTGGGATTCGACGTGCGGCCGAATCGCAGCTGAGGCGACCTCGCCTGCAGCCGACGCGTCGACGACGCTGATCACGCCCGGCAGCACAGCCTGGGCGAAAGCAGCGGCGAAGATCCAGCTACGAACCAAAGTCGAAACGCGTCTGACCACTGAGTCGTTTCCTGTGGTAAGGAATGCGGCCGGATTCAACATAACAGCCGATCCGCCCGATCCCAAGTTCACTACGCGTGAGGCTGGCGATCCGTTCGTAATTGTGACGAGTGTCAGCACTGGAAACAACACCGCCGTTAATAATCAAATGATTGAAATACCTCCACACACCGTCGCCCAACTCCTTTATCTCGTCCACAGCGATCCGGAAGAGCTGCAGGAGGCGCTCGGCGAGCTGCGCGCCCCCGACATAGCTGAGGCGCTGAAGGAGCTGCCTCCCGAAGCGGCAGCCAAAGTAATGGGGTCGCTGCCTTTCGATCTCACGGTTCAGGTCTTCGACGAGCCGGAGCTCAATCGCCACCGCTCCGCGATCATTCAACGAATCGAGCCGGGCAAGGTAGGCCCGCTGATCGAGGCAATGTCCTCCGATCAGCAGGCGGATCTGTTTCGCGAAGTTCCCCCGGAAGACCGGACACGTCTGCTCGGCACGGTGAGCGAGACAACCCGGACCTCGCTGCGGAAGCTGCTTGAGTATCCGTCGGAGACGGCCGGGGGCATCATGACCACCGAGTTCGTGAGCGTGCCGTCGGACTGGACGGTCCACCAGGCGCTTGTGCTGATCAGAGAGGTCGGCGGGCGCAAAGAGACCATCTACGCGATCTACATCGTCGACCCCGTCAGCCAGGCGCTGGTCCACGTCGTCTCGCTGCGCGAGCTGTTGACGGCCGCTCGCGAGGACGACGTCCTCGAAGTCGGGAGCCGCCGGCCGCCGCTAACTGTTGCCCCTGACACCGATCGGGAAGAAGCCGCGCGTCTCATCTCCAAATACAACCTGCTCGCCATTCCGGTGATCGACGATCAGCGTCGGATGCTCGGCATCGTCACCGTCGACGACGTCATCGACGCGCTGGTCGAAGAGACAACCGAGGACGTCCAGCGATTCGGCGGTATGGAAGCCCTCGACGCTCCGTACATGGAGATCGGCTTCCTGGAAATGATCAAGAAGCGGGCTGGTTGGCTCTGCGCGCTTTTCCTCAGCGAAATGCTGACCGCTACGGCGATGCAGCGGTTCCAGGGCGAGATCGAGCGCGCCGCGGTGCTGGCGATGTTCATCCCGCTGGTCATGAGCTCCGGAGGTAACTCCGGATCGCAAGCCACGTCGCTGATCATCCGGGCGCTGGCGCTGCAGGAGCTCCGACTGCGTGACTGGTGGCGGATCGCCGTCCGTGAGCTACCCACCGGCCTGGTGCTGGGCGGAATACTCGGCGTGATCGGATTCGTGCGAATCGTGTTGTGGCAAAACGTCCACATCTTCAACTACGGCCCGCACTACATGCTCCTGGCGATCACAGTCGGCTTTGCTCTGGTTGGGATCGTCGCCTTCGGATCGCTGGCGGGGTCGATGCTGCCGTTCCTGTTGAAGCGCATCGGTTTCGATCCAGCCAGCGCGTCGGCTCCGTTCGTGGCGACGCTGGTCGATGTGACGGGGCTCGTCATCTATTTCTCGGTGGCATTCGCAATTTTGCACGGGACGCTTCTGTAACTGTAGCTACCTCGAAGCTCCAAGCATCAACTGCAAGTGCAAATGAACGGGGGCGAGCTTCTGGCATCTCGAAACTCTAAACATCAACTGCAACAGAACGGGTGCGAGCAGTGAGTAACCAATGTTGCAAGCAGCGAGTTCACGACGTCGGGACGTCACTGGCGCCCTTCGGCGCACCCGCGGCGCCTCTCACGCCACGGAGGCACGTCCCGACGTAGTGAACTCACTGCTTGAAGCGCTGCTTCTCACTGCTCGCACCCGTTCAGTTGCAGTTGATGCGTGGAGTTTCGAGATGTCAGAAGCTCGCCCCCGTTCAGTTGCAGTTGATCCTTTGAGTTTCGAGATGCGAGACCCGTTCAGTTGCAGTTGA
>DASYIM010000227.1:0-2837 GCA_035997625.1 Gemmatimonadaceae bacterium | reverse complement strand
GACCGCGCCCTGGGCGAGCGTATCCATGCCATCGTCAAAGCCAGCGCACCGGACCTCTCGCCCCGGCTCTGGTACGGAATGCCCGCGTATGCGAAGGACGGTAAGGTCGTTTGCTTTTTCCAGGACGCCAAAAAATTCAAGTCGAGGTACGCAACGCTCGGCTTCAGCGACCAGGCAACACTCGACGAAGGCCAAATGTGGCCGACCGCCTTCGCGTTGAAGGATCTGACGGCCGCCGATCAAGCAAGGATCGGCGCGCTCGTGAAGAAAGCGGTGACACCGAAAACGTGAGGGCTGGCCGCGCCAGCCGCACCGCCCACTTCGTCACCCTCGGCCGAGCCATGGCCGATGCCGGTTTGTCGCACATCCCCGATTTCCACGATGTGACTGCCAGCTTCTTTCTGAGCGAGAAGGGCAAGCGAAGTCTCGCCAAGACCGAAAAGACGTTCCGCGAGGGAAAGCGCAGCATGGGCGTCGAAATGGCGCGAGTGATGGCCGACATGATCGCCCTCCGCACGGCGGCGATCGACACCGCGGTCCGCGAGGCGATCGCCGGGGGCGCGAAACAACTCGTCATCCTCGGCGCCGGTTACGACGGACGGGCCTGGCGCATGCCCGAGTTGGCCGGTGTGAAGGTTTTCGAGGTCGATCATCCTGCCACCCAGGGTGAAAAACGAGCACGCGTGGGCGAGCTCCCACGCGCCGTCGGAAACGTCAGCTTTGTCTCGATGAACTTCGAGCTGGAGTCGCTCGACTCAGCGCTCGACCGCGCCGGACACGATCGCCTGTCGCCAACCTGCTGGATATGGGAAGGCGTGGTCATGTATCTCGCTCGCGACGTGATGCGCGCGACCCTCGCCGACATCGCAGGCAGGAGCGCGGCCGGGTCGACGCTGATCGTCAACTACCACACTCTGCACCGCCGGGGCTTTGCGCGGCTGATGTTCCGATTGATCGGCGAGCCGCAGATAAGCGCATGGACACCCGAGGAGATGGCCGCCGATCTGCGGTCCGTTGGCTTTGTCGTCGGCGAGGATTCCAGTATCGCCCAATGGAACAACCGGTTCGCGCGGGGCGAAGCAAAGGTCGAACGTGGATTCTACATGCGTGTTGCCGTCGCTCGAACCTGACCTTGACTAGTCCAGATATTCGTCTAGGGCCAGGTCGCTCTGACAGGCTATGCTGGTGTCGGACAATTCTTTGGCGGCAGTACGTGGGGAATCCCAATTGCTTATCTCGCAAAGCGTTGAAAGATTTTCAGAATACTTGCAGTGTAAGCCGGCGACACAATTACTAGTTAGGCGCACAGAACCGACTTTATCGCAGGTGGTGTCAAATGCTCCGGCAGTCCTCGGCCGCAATTCTTGTATTGCTCGTGGGCGCATGTTCGAGTCAACATGAGTCGTCCGCGAAACAACAACCGGACTCCATGCGAACGGCGATGATTCCGCTCGCAACGGCCAATGACTCGTCGGTCGCCCGGAGCTTGCTAGACAGCCTGAAAATCATCGCCCCAACGGGCGGCTCCGGTTTTGATACGAGCTTTGTCCCGAATGTTACAGCCCGCTCAGTGCTCAGCCTCGTCTCGGACTCTGGTCTCGTCCTGGATGACGTCAACGAACCAGATACCACAATTCGGGCTACGCCGGCGGCAATCGCCCGCGCGATCGAGAAGCGCGAAGGCCGGGTGTTTGTGTCCCTGGCGCATCTGGCGCACCTCTATTCCTTGCCGTACCCACAGTACTCGAGTCTACGATTTACTCCAACGTCGTCTGGTATCGATGTCGACGTCGGTACCTCCTCCTATCATGTCCGGTTTGTGAGGCAAGGCGATGGCCTACGAATTAGCCGTATCAGCTACGCTGAACTCGAGGGCGAATAGGTCCGCCGGCCTGGCGTCTAACAAACGTTGCAGCAGCCAAGCACTTTTCGGATGCGTCTTCGCCGCAAACGGTGGTAGTGTGCTTGCAGCGTTGCAGCAGCCAAGCGATCTTTGGATGCTCGCTTTGCTGCTGCGGTACTTCTACGACCGGAACAATTCGGCCACGAGCATGATGGGGAAGAAAGGTTCCGCGGTCCGAACGAGCGATTTGGCTGTCTTCTTCCCTTTCGACATTCATGGATGCTCAACAACCAGCTCCGACCACTGACTCGGCCGCACGCCGCCGCTACTGGCTTCGAACCGCGGCTGCCGCGGTTTTCGCGGCGCTTGTCTCTGTTACGGTATCAGCTGTTGGCCAGAGTCAGCTGTGGCCCCACCCCGAGTCGATAGCATTTGCCGTATACATATTTCTGATTCCGATTTTGCAATCAGTCGCTGACCGTCGACGGGTTCGGAACTGGCCTGTGCGGTTGATGGCAAGCGTTGTTGCCGGAGTGATCGGCGGATTTGTCTACGCTCTCATCGCGGAGAGATAAGCGACAGCCGCACTGCGATCCGCGGGTTCTAACGCACCTTCCCCCGCGCGGCGACCTTCCAGCTTCCTTCCACTCGACCGCCCCGGCCATACCAGATCTCGTCGTGCAGGTTGACGGTCGGGCAGACATGGCTCGGCACCACCCAGATTTTCTCTCCGACGCGGGCGGGTCTATCGATCTCCACGTACCCGTGCTCCTCATTCATCTTGCGCATGGTCCACTTGCGCCCGATGAAGTGGCCGAAGGTTCCGGAACCGTGCGTGTGATCGCTGGAGAATGTCTTTGACCCGGCGTCGATCACGCACTGGCCCGGCACCGCGGTGCTGACGACCGTGGTGAGCACGCGGAGCGCGCAATCCTCCTCGGCGCAGATCTTCGCCTCGAGGCTGCTCGCGTCGTAGAAGACGTAGGTACCGGGG
>DASYIM010000226.1:0-4112 GCA_035997625.1 Gemmatimonadaceae bacterium | reverse complement strand
CAGCAGGTCGCCCGCGTCGAGCAGGATTACCCGGCCCGGATTCGCTGCGCGCACGGAGTCGACGATCGTCGCCGCCCGGGTCAGTCCCCGTATGGTCTCCGCCTGGTTGGCGTAGTAGTCCCAGCCCCGCAATCGGCCGTGAACGTCGGTCGTCGTCGCCACGACAAGGTCGACCGATTCATCAGTCCGTTGCATCGGAACGGACGCGCAGCCCGATAGCAAACATGCGCCCATCGCGAGCGCGTAACGACTCATTTCCATTCGGTTTTGCCCAATGCCGAGTTGGTGGTTACACCAAAACTAGCGTTGGCGCTGGCGGGATGAGAGTGACGGCCCTTACGAGCGCACTATTCGTCGCGCTGTTCAACGCAAACTGGCTCGCGTAGCCTCGCCGTCGGTGCGCCAATCGTTACGTGTCCGTGGCACCCCTGTCGTGGCTTCGAGACGCGAAAGGGCAGTTTTGTAACGAGCCGCGCGACAGCGCATTTCCATTCATCCACGCGGACCCACTACCCCTCCACCGCCCATGAATCCCAAAATCCTGTTGGCGCGACTGGCAACGCTGGTCGTACTTGTTACACCTACCATCGCGATCGGACAGGACGCCCCCACCGGCCAGTTGGTGGGGAGAGTCGTCGACGCTGGCACCGGTCAGGGACTCGCCGATGTCGGCGTCCAGGTGGTCGGAACCACGCTCGGTGCCTCGACCGGCGTCGACGGTCGCTTTTTCATTACTAAAGTTCCCGCCGGCACCGTGACGATCCAGGCTCGACGCATTGGCTTCGCTGCCAAAACAGTGACGGGAATCCAGCTCGAGAGCGGTCAGACGCTCGACCAGAACATCGCCCTCACCAGCGCCACCGTCCAACTGACTCCACTCGTCGTCAGCGCGACCTCGGAGCGAGGAACGGTGAGCTCGGCACTCGATGCGCAGCGTACTGCCGTCGGGGTGGTAAACGCCGTCACGGCGCAGCAGATCGCGCGCAGTCCGGATGCCAATGCCGCGCAGGCAGTGCAGCGCGTCAGCGGTGTCACGGTTCAGGATGACAAGTACGTATTTGTCCGCGGACTCGGCGAACGTTATACGACAAGCTCGCTAAACGGCGCGCGCGTCCCCAGCCCGGAACCGGAAAAACGCGTCGTACCTCTGGACATGTTCCCGGCCGGCTTGCTCCAGTCGGTGACCACCACCAAGACATTTACGCCCGACCTGCAGGGAGACTTTTCGGGAGCGCTTGTCGACATCAAGACAGCCGAGTTCCCCGCATCGCGCAGCTTTATGCTGCAGCTCAACGGCGGCTACACCTCGGGCGCCACCGGATCCAGCGTGCCCAAGCCGCTCGTCGCCGGTGGCGAGCGCATCGCCAGCGTCAACAGCGAGCGCGACCTGCCGGTGCTCGTAAAATCCGTCGGCAACATGCAGGGCTTCAATCTGACGCCGGGCGACAAGAGTCTGCTTGTGAGCCAGTTCCGCAACGCCTGGACGCCACGGACCGGCACCGGCGCGCCGAACATGTCGGCGTCGGCTTCGCTCGGGGGCAACGACCCCCTGCTGCTCGGCCACCGGCTTGGATACCTGTTCTCCGGAACGTACGCGGCGAGCACGGATTTCAGAGATGGCGAGATTCGCGCGCTTGCCGATCGCGGAACGACGCCCGGCGAGACACGCGAGATCGATCGATTTGTCGGCCAGCGAGTGACCGAGAGCGTGCTGTGGGGTGGCTTGGGGAATCTGAGCACGCTTCTCGGCAACGGATCGCGGCTCACGCTCAATGGCATGTACAATCGCACGGCCGACAACGATGCCATCGTGGAGACGGGATCCTTCGAGAACGAAGGCATCCGCGCCAAAATCAACCGAATGCAGTACGTCGAGCGCAGCATCAGCTCGCTGCAGCTCGCCGGGGATCACCAGCTGGCGTCGCGTAGCCGCGTCGAATGGTTCGGGACACTCAGCGGTGTGCGAAGATACGAGCCGGATCGGTCGGAATTCGTTCAGGCAATCGAGCAGGATACTCCGGGCGGGCCCGACGCCCTCCGCTGGAACAACACCGGCAACGGCGGAGCTGATCGGACATTCTCGGATCTCAATGAAAAGAGCCGTGAGCTGAATGCCCGCTATCAACTGGGCCTCGGCTCAGACCTGCAAAGCTCGATCAAGATCGGCGGTCTGATCCGAAGCACGGATCGCGATGCTGACACGCGCGCCTATGCGATCAGCGCCGCCGGAATCCCGAACTCGATTCGTGAGCTCGCGCCGGAGCAGATATTCGACGGCCGCTTCAACAGCTCCAACATCTTCGATATCGCTCCTCTCGCGCAGGGTGGATCCTACACAGCTCGAGACCACCTCGGTGCGGGCTTCGCCATGGCGGAGATTGCGCTGGGGGACCGTTTCCGGGTCATTGGTGGCGCCAGATACGAGGCGGACCGCCTCGAAGTGGACGCGTTCTCCACGCTCGGCTCGCCGGTTTTCACGCACAAGATATGGAACGACCTGTTGCCCTCGTTGGCGCTCAACATCAAGCTCACCGAAACCCAGCAGCTACGGCTCTCGGCGACGAAGACACTGGCTCGTCCCGAGTACCGCGAGCTCTCACCCATCAAGAGCCGCGATGTACTGAATGGCGACGACACCCAGGGCAATGAGAATCTTTCCCGCACGCGCATCGCCAATTTCGACGCGCGTTGGGAGTTGTATCCGCAGACCGGTGAGGTGCTGAGCTTCGGGCTTTTCGCCAAGAAGTTCGATCTTCCAATCGAGCGCGTCTACCGCGCAGCTGGCTCTGGAACACGCACGGTATTTTTCACGAACGCCCGCAGCGCCGACAACATCGGCGCCGAGCTGGAGGCGCGTAAGAACCTCGACTTCATCGCCGCCCCGTTCGAGGCGTTCACGCTCTTCACGAATCTGACGGTGATGAAGAGCACCATTCATCTGTTCGAGGACACCCAGGCCAGCGCGACAAATCTGAGTCGCCGCATGGTAGGCCAGGCGCCGTACGTCATCAACGCCGGACTGACCTATACGTCGGGCAGCGGTGCATCGTCCGCCACGCTCCTTTTCAACCGAGTCGGCGACCGGATCGATGCCGCCGGCGACGTTCCACTGCCGGATGTCGTCGAGCTCACCAGAAACATGATGGATCTGTCACTCAGACTCGGCCTGACGGAGAAGTTCACATTCAGAGCGGATGCGAAAAATCTCCTCGATTCTCCGTTCAGAATGCTGCAGGGCACGGCCGTGCGCACGGAGTACAGGATGGGCCGCATGGTTCAGGCGGGATTTCAGGTCCGTCCCTGAGTCGTTACAGAACTCTCGTTACGTCATTGTGACTGCGTCGACACTGCACGCACACACACCGCTGTTCAGTTAGTGGCTGATCTCGCTCGGCGAACTCTCGAAGTGTTGTCGCCGAACAATCTCCCACCGTCCCTGACGACTCGAGGAACGAATGCTGCTAAACCGCCGAATGAGGATCGCTGCCCTTGCACTTGCTTCTATCGTCGCCGCAGCTTGCGGTAGCGACAGTACAGGACCAGGCAAGCCTCAGCCGATTCTCGGCCTCAACGCGACCGCCAAAGGCGCGACCTCGGTAGAGCTCAAGTTCAACAGTGTTGCCGGCGACGACAGTTATGACATTGAACGCGCAGAGGGCGCTGCCGGCACGTTCGCCGCGATAGGCAACGTTGCGGTCCCTGCTAACCCTGGGCAGCTCACCTTTGAGGATGCTCAGCTCAAGCCGACGACATTGTATCGCTATCACGTCATTACCAGGAAGGGCACACAGCAGAGCGTTCCTTCCGGTGAGGCCCAGACGACGACGCTTTCATTCGGCAACGCCGCCGCGGATATCACGACTGACATTGGCGCCAGCCGCACCCTCTTCGCTGACACGGTCTACACACTTAAAGGCTTCATCCACGTCACCAATGGCGCGACTCTCACGATCGAGCCGGGAACCAAGATTCAGGGCGACTTCAACACACTCGGATCGTCGCTCTGGATCCTGCGCGGCGCGAAGATAAACGCCGTCGGGACTGCGACAGCGCCAATCGTTCTCACTTCGTCCCGTGCCAGCGGACGCCAGCCCGGTGATTGGGGTGGCTTG
>DASYIM010000225.1:0-4779 GCA_035997625.1 Gemmatimonadaceae bacterium | reverse complement strand
GTGGTGAGCGGAATCTTCGCGCGCCTGTTCCAGAACGTGCCGGTCTGCCCCGCACCCTGACCAGAGTTCACATAAACGAACCGCTTCTCAAGCGGTCCCTGAGTGAACTCTCCAAGGAAACGGACTGCCGATCCACGTTTCGCCCCACCAGCCCGGACCGCGAAGTCAAATGAAATCGAGTCCGGCGTAGTGCGAGTCGGCGCGACCAGCTCCGGATGCCCTTGTGCGCCACCCTTGCCCTTCTGCATCGCGAACCAAACGCCAGGCGGCACCCGATGCAACGTGATGCGCAAAGGAATCTCGATCTCACCGTCTTTCTCCATTAACTGCTCACTCCCGCCTCCCGCCTCTCGTCTACCGCCTCTCGCCTACCGCCACCCCGACCCGAGAGTCCGCCGTCCCATAATACAGAAACCATTTGCCGTTGAACGGGATCAACGCCTCGGTAAACGTCGTCCCCTCTTTGTATTGTCCCGTTTTCTCGTACGCTTCCGTTGGACGAATGAATGGCTCGTCCAAACGCCCAATCAGCTTGATCGGATTCCTGGCATCGAAAAGCGCCTGGCCTCCCGTGTAAACGCGCTTCGGCAATCCGGGCGCGCCGAACTCACCACTGTTGCCCGCGTTGTACACGAGAACGATGCCGCGGGCAGTGAGAATCGCCGGCGGACCAGCCTCGACGAGCCACGAATCGAAGTAGCCCGCCCGCGGCGACAATACCTTGAGCACCTTGCCGTCGGAATCCGCGAGTGGCGTCCAGTCGATCAGATTGTCCGACGTCGCGATCAAAATGTCCGGCACATTGAAGTACATCCAGTACTTCCCATTCACCCGCGTTGCGACAAGGTGGTCGCCTTCCACCCTCGTGACGATCGCACCCGACTTCGTCTCGCTGCGCAGATACTTCCCGTTCTCGGCTTTCGCAAAGGCGGGCCCGTGCTTTGTCCAATGCACGAGATCCTTGGACGTAGCCACTGCCAGCCGCGGCACGTCGCGATTCCACTGTGTGTAGGTCAGCACATAGGTGTGATCGTCGGTCTCGACGATGCGTGGATCCTCCACGCCACCCGTCCACTCGTACCGCGCCTGCGCATCCTTGTCCGGAAACAACACCGGCGCGCTTCGGCGGGTGAATCTCAATCCATCGGTACTTTCGGCGAGGCCGATCCGGGACGTATGGAAACCGATCTCCGTCTTGCCCGACGCGTCTTCAGCCCGGTACAGCACATAGACCTTACCGTCTTTCACCACGGCCGCCGGGTTGAACGTGGCCAGCTCCTCCCACCGCACGACGCTGTCAGTCATCGGCGACCGAAAAGTCGATGCCGCGCTCGGCGAGATGATCGGGTTGACCGCGGTCGGCTTTACAAAGGGCCCTAACATCCAGTCGGGTGACTGCGCCCCGCCGTAAGTGGGCGTGACTAACAGGGTTAGAAAGAAGGCGGAGGTTATTCTCACTCTGGGTCCGGGCTCCAGATTCAGTTCAGGCAGTTAGTTCCTGGCTGCGGGCTGTCCGCTGCCAAGCTGCCCCAATGTGACTCCGCGCCGCCTCGTTCGTTAGCCGTGATAGGGCGGCCCGTTTCGTCGCCCGTAGTCCATCGATGAGGACCCCTCTGTGCGTTATTGCTTCCTGCTTCTTGCCTACGCGGGCATCACCACCGCCTGCTCACCGACCAAACCGGCGCCCCCGCCGAGCGTCAAAGTCGTCCGCGAGACTGTGACGGTCACTGCCCGGGACCCCGACCTCGATAAGCGCGTCGCCCGGCTCGAGCTACAGGTTCTGGCTCGCGACGCCCAGATCGAAGATCTCCAATCGCGGCTCGACGACACCCGCGCCGAAGTCGTTCGTGCGATGGCCAAGCTCCAGTCGGTAGCCAGCCGCGCCCAGGCGGCGTCGGCGATGGCTGAAGCCGAAGTGGTGCTCCAAACCATGAAATCCGCTGGTGGGCAGGAACCGCCCGAAGCGGGGCAGGTCACCAAACTGGTGAGACAGAGCGCGACCGAGTTCGACAAGCAGAACTACGGCGGCGCGCTCTATCTGGCCAATCAGGCAAAGACCGTTGCGTCCTCCTACAAGGGGCGGCTCGGCATGAACAGGGAAGAGGCCCGTCCTGGCGAGACTCTGTTCGCGGTGCCGATCAAGCTCAAGACCACGAGCAAGGGCAACGTCCGCGAAGGACCGGGAACCAACTTCTCAGTCACGTTCTCCGCTGACGCCAACAGCTCGATCACAGCGTATTCGTACGCGGACGAATGGATTCGCGTCAGTGATGACAGTACCGGACGCGCGGGTTGGATTCACCGTACGCTGGTCTCCCGGCCGTAACTACCTGGCTGGCTGACCGAGGTCAGCCGGTTTTCTTGAGTCTGTGGGCGCGCACCGTACGGTCGCGCCCTTCTCTTTTCGCCTGGTAGAGAGCTTCGTCCGCGACTGCGATGATCGCTTCGGCGTCGTCGGCATCGTCCGGGAAGGTGGCGACACCTATGCTCAGCGTCATCTTGCGCCCGCTGAACTTCTTGGCGGCGACACGGGCACGAATGTGCTCGGCCGTGTCGAGGGCATCGGCGGCCGCGGTATCCGGCAGCACGATGACGAATTCCTCACCACCATAGCGCGCGCAGCAGTCGTTCTTGCGCGTCGACTCGCGCATGATCTCGGCGATCCGCTGCAACACTTCGTCACCAGCCGGGTGACCGAACGCGTCGTTGTACTGCTTGAAATGGTCGACGTCGCCGACGAGAACCGAGAACCCCCGCTTCTCCTTTCTGAAGCGCGCCACCTCTTGATCGAGTCGCTGCATGAGCGAGCGATGGTTCGATAGACCCGTCAGGCTGTCCGTGGTGGAGAGGAGCTCCAGCTCTTCGTTCTTCTTGCGCAGCGTTTCGTTGATGCGATCGAGCTCGTCACGCCCGTCTCGCAGGCGATACACCATGTGATTGAACACATCGGTGAGATAGCCCACCTCTCCGCCGCCCTGCGCGGGTGGCAAGTCGACGGTGAGATCACCGGCGGCGACCTCGCCCGCGGCCTTGGTGAGTCTATCGAGCGGTCGGGCGATAAGTCTGCCCAGGCGATACGCCGCCGCTGTTACTGCAATCAGCAGGAATGCGATCACGCCCAGCGCGACGTCGCGGAACCGGCGCACCTGGAGATAAGCGGCCTCCGCCGAGATCTCGGCGATCACTGCCCAGCTCACCTGCGGGACGTACTCGAGCGTGCCAATGACGTCACGCTTGTTGAAGCTGGTGTACTCGAAGGGCGCGCGAGCCCGTTCCCGAAGTTTCTTCATCGTCGGCGCGGAGAGCGGATTCTTGATCAGATTCTCCGAAATGCCCTCGGAGCTGGCGATCGGGCTCCCCTTGGTGTTGACGAGGTGAACGGCGCCGGTACTGTCCAGCGCAAAGGAGCGCAGGAGAAGCTGCACCGGAGCAAGATTCAGCTCGGCGGCGAACGCGCCCAGCAGACGGCCGTCGGCGCGCTGCGCCGGAACGGCAACTATCAGCTTGGCGCGCTTGGAGACTGGATCCCAATAAGCTTCGCCGACAATCTGATTCTCGGCTTTGAGCTCCTGCTGCCAGTCGGCGGGAAGCCGTACCTTCGGCGCCTGAGCGGCGCTGGTGGCGACGACGTTTCCGTCGAGGTCGAGCACCATCAGCGTCTCGAAGTCGCTGAAGCGCTCGTGCAGAGAGACCAGGTAGTCGCGCAGTCTTCCGTCATTCGGCGATCTGGCGGTGATGCGGCCGCTGTGATCGAGAGTGAAGACGACTTCGTCCGATCCGGCGAAGACGCGCAGATCGTAGAGACGCTCTCTCAGCCAGACTCCGGCTGCGCGCGCACTCTGGGCGCTGCCCGACAGCAGGTCTTCATTGATTTTCTTCTCGAGAGCGCGACGGTTCTGGGTATAGAAGACGCCCAACATCGTGCCAGCCGGAAGCAAAGCCGCCACTACCGCGAAAGCGAGAATCCTGCTGCGCAGGCTCTCGAAGCGGGGGAACGGCAGGGGAAATTTCGCTCGCGCGCGCGGCGTCGTATTCGTCGCGGGTTGCGCGGCGTTAATGGTTCCGGGTTCTGTATTTGTTGCGGGCATCGTCTATAGACGATTTATCTCTCGCTGAGCTACCAGGTTTTGACTGGAACAAAACGCGAGCTCAGCCGCAAAATGCTGTCGCAGTTATGGAAACGTTTGGCGCTACATCACGTCACAAATCGTTCAAGCAAATGCGTCGATCCATAATCCGCTATATCCTTGGCAATTCATGACTTCGAGCAGCTCATCTGGACACATTCTAGCTACGATTTGTACGTGGCGCTGAGGCGCTTGAATCGTCGGCTCGGAGTCAGCGATCGAAAGCAAACGTGCGTTTGTAACGATGATATCCGCCGACTATTGATGAGGTGATGATCTCCCCAGCGATCGAGCTGAATGGAATTCCGTTCGCCCCATAGGCGAGCGCGAAGTGAATCCGCTCATCCCGTTGCGGGTGAGTCCCGATGAAAGGCAGACCGTCAGTGGTCTCACCGAACGTCCCCGCCCAGGCGTAGGCGAGCTCCATCTTGATGCGTGGGAAAAGTCGCCGCGCTCTCCCGAGAAGGCGGGAAGCTTTTTTCGGCACACGCGAATCACGGTGCTCTGGATCGCGGAACGGGTCGTCCTGTCCGCCGATCATGATCCGGTTATCGGGAGTGGTTCGCGCGTAGATGTAAGGCCGCGCTGATTCCCAGATCAGGCAGCGATCCTTCCAGCCGGCGAAAGAACTCACGGGCTCCGTCACGATCGC
>DASYIM010000224.1:0-12154 GCA_035997625.1 Gemmatimonadaceae bacterium | reverse complement strand
TTGCCGGAAGTAGCTGAGTCTCTGGTCGACCTGCGCGATGGCCGTGGCGATGGAGATCGCCGAGACGGTCGGGATGTAGGTCTCGATCCAGTCGCGGACGCGATCGGGATCGGCGCCCGGTCGCACGCGAATCATGAACAGGGATGCGCGGTCGCGCCTGGCGTCGCCCTCCATCGCTTCGAGCGTCTCGCGACGGATGGCCGCCGACGACTGCTCCGCGGCGCCGTAGATGAACCGAACGCGTCCGGTGAGAACCAGCTTTCGCTCTCCGGAGTAGGTCCGCGTTTGCGGATCGTATCCCGTTGCCACGCTGAGTGTGTCTCCGATCCGCGCGTGCAGCTGGGACAGCAGATGGTCGTTGCCAACTATTGCGTCCGGCTCAGTGACATCCTTCCCCGACAAAAGCTCGTAGTCTCCCTGGACCGTCGGATCGATGCCGAGCATCGAGCCGCTCACATCTCGACCCGTCGCCTGGATGTGCATCGCCGCACCCAGCACCGGGCTGATCTCCCTGATGTCGGGGTTGCTTCGCAGTACGCTGGTAATGGCGCCCACGCTGGGAATCGTCGCATCGGTATCGAAGGGCAGCGTACCCTTGGGGGCGAGACGAATGTCGAATCCGCGCGACAACAGCAGCTGGCGGAAAGACTCGCGCATGCCCGTCGCCAGCATCACCATGTCGAGCAGCATCGCCGCGGCCACCGCAACGCCCAGCACGGCGAGCAGAGTGCGGGCGCGGTGTCGAATCAGAGCGGCGCGGGCGAGGGTGAGTCGCATTCAGCGGCCGAGCAGGACGAGCGGCGGCGTGCGCACCAGGCGCAGCGAGGCAAGAACGCCGGCGACCGCGCCGAGCGCCAGCGACAGCAACACCGACATGACGACAATCTCGGGCGTGACAATCGAAAACTGGAGCGGCGTCTGGTACATCGCCTGGTAGTACCAGTTCACGATCAGCGATCCGAGCCACCCCAGCAGGACGCCGAGCGCGCTGCCGAGTACCGCAATGAGCGCCGCCTCGATGATGATGGACTTTACGATCGACCAGCGTGAGATGCCCATCAGGCGGAGCGCCGCTATGTCGCGCCGTCGCTCTTCCACCTTGAGAACCATGATGCACAACAGAAACAGCGAGCTGGCGACGATGGTGATCACGCCGATCGCCCGGTGGAAGCGACTCACCACCTGGAACGTGCGTGACGTCTCGACGGCGATGTCGCGCGAGCGGTATGCCCGGAACCCAAACGCTACGTCATTGATCTCCTTGAGCAACCGGCTGACGTTCCCGACTGGTCGCGTCGCAACCGCGAATCGATCTACCCGATCGCCGTAACCCGAGATCTGTTGCAGCTGGTCGAGGTGCATGCGGACGAGAAAATCCCCGCGCGCGACTTCCGATGGGTCGGCGCCTCTTCTGACGATCGCGCCGACAATCACTGTTTCGGCCGGTGCCACGCCCGGCGAGTATCCGCTCGGCGTCGCGGTCATCACCGCGTAGTCCTCAGCGGCGGGCCGGGCCAGCAGCGTGACCTTATCGCCCACCTTGAGCTTTGCCGCTCCCGCGAGCGACTCGTCGACAGCGATTGTGCGCGGCGACGTTTGCGGCGTCTGAGGGAAAAACAGAAGAGATGCGATGAGCGCGATCAACACGCCCGAAAGCTAGCCGCGCTTAGCTGCCCTGTCTGCCAGCGGTTCGACGAGAACACGCGCCGCCAATGCGGGTCCGATCGAAAGCTCCTGACGTCCCACCGATAGTGTGATCGGCCCGTCGTACGGCGCGCGCGATTTAACCGTGACGCGCTTGCCCGGTACGATCGCCAGCTCCGCCAGATACCTCAGCATTTCCGGATCTTCGTCGGCGACACGCACCACTGATCCCGACGCTCCCACACTCATCTCGGCGAGCGATCTGTATTCGGTCTCATCGACCGCGCCGTCGCGTGTGGGGATCGGTGCGCCGTGCGGATCCACTTCTGGCTCGCCGATGGTCGAGGCCATCCGGTCCACCAGCTCGTCGGATGCAGCGTGCTCGAGCCGTTCCGCTTCGTCGTGGACGCGGTCCCACGGGTAACCCAACGCTTCGGCGAGGTACGCTTCGATCACGCGATGGCGGCGCAATGTTCTGAGCGCCGCGCGTCGTCCGGCCTCGGTGAGCTTCACGCCATGATAGCGCTGGTAGGCGAGCAATCCCTGGTCAGCGAGCCGCCGCACCATCCCGCTCACCGAGGCGGGAGCAAGCGCCAGGCGCTGCGCAATCTCGTTCGTCGCCGCCGCGCCCGTTCCCTTCCCGATCGAATAAATCGCCTTGAGATAGTCTTCGACGGGTGCCGTGAGCGCTTCTCGCCCCACACCTCGCGCCTCCCGCGTCCCGCCTCCCTCCTCCCGCGCTCGGCCCCCCGCCTCCCGCGTCCCGCTCACGACACCGGCCTTGGCGCGTCGGCGCGCGCGCCCACTTCCGGAGTTCCGCGCACCATCAGCACCGGCAGCATCGAGATGTGACGGAGCTCACTGGCGACGCTGCCACGCAGCACGTCCGATAAACCGCGATGACCATGCGTGGCCATTGCGATCAGGTCGCATTTCTCGCGAATCGCGCACGCGGCAATCTCTTTTGCCGGATCGCCCCCGGCGAGAATTGCCTCCGCCTTGAATCCTTCTTTCTCGAGCGACTCAGCGACTCCCTCGATGTACTCGCGGTCGGCCCTCATCTCCTCGGACTCGCGAAGATCGAGCTGGTTGATGTTGCGCGCCGCCCAGCCATCCGCCACGTGGATGAGTACGATCGAGGCGTCGTTGCAGGTGCGTGCCAGCTTCCGGATGTGGGCGAGAACGACCTGGTCGTACTGCGAGTTTTCGACGGGGACGAGTATGCGCTGATACATCAACTCACCGCTTTTCCGAAGAATTGGACGAGCAGCCAAATGTTGAGCCCCGCGATTATTAACGCAACAGCGTAGGCGAGGACCTTCAGCCATATCGGGTTGGCGAACTCGCCCATCTTCGCCTTCTCCGATGTGAAACGCACCAGCGGGAAAACCGCGAACGACAGCTGCATGCTGAGAACCACCTGGCTGAGCACCAACAGCTTCGCCGTGCCGCTCTCTCCGTACATAATGGCGACGATCGCCGCCGGAATGATCGCAATCGCTCGGGTGATCAGCCGCCTGAGCCAGGGCCGCAGGCGGATGTTGAGGAATCCTTCCATCACGATCTGGCCGGCGAGCGTCCCCGTCAGTGTCGAGTTCTGCCCGGAGGCGAGGAGCGCCAGAGCGAATACGGTGCTCGCACCGGCGCCAAGCAAAGGAGTCAGCAGCTTGTAGGCGTCCTGTATCTCGCCAACCCCGGTGTGGCCGGAAGTGTGGAAGCTCGCCGCCGCGATTATGAGAATGGCGGCGTTGATGAACAGCGCAAACGACAGAGCGATGGTCGAATCGATGAACGCGAAGCGCACCGCTTCGCGCTTGCCCTCGAAGGTCTCGTCATACTGCCTGGTTTGGACGATGGACGAGTGCAGATAAAGGTTGTGGGGCATCACTGTCGCGCCGAGGATTCCCACCGCCACGTACAGCATCGCCGGGTTCTTCACTACCTCCGGCGCGGGTACGAATCCCCGCATGACGGCCATGAATGGCGGCTGGGCGAGAATGATTTCCCACAGGAAGCAGGCGCCGACGGTCGCGATCAGCGTGATGACCAGCGCTTCGAGGAGCCGGAATCCCTTGTTCTGCAGGTAGAGCACTATCAGAACGTCCAGCGAGGTGATGATCACACCGTAGGCGATCGGAATGCCGAAGATCAGGTTGAGCGCGATCGCCGTGCCGATCACCTCGGCCAGATCGCACGCGGCGATGGCGATCTCGCACGCCACCCAGAGCAGGAAGCCGACTGGCCTCGAGTAGTGGTCGCGGCACGCCTGCGCCAGATCGCGCCCGGTGACGATGCCGAGCTTCGCGGCGAGTCCCTGAAGGAGGATCGCCATCAGGTTCGAGAGGAGAATTACGCTGAGCAGCGTGTACCCGAACTGCGCTCCGCCGGCAAGATCGGTCGCCCAGTTCCCGGGATCCATGTACCCGACGGCAACGAGATAGCCTGGCCCGGCAAAGGCGAGGATCTTCCGCCACCAGCCTTTGCCGGCGACGGGAACCGTCCGATAGACCTCGATCAGCGAAGGGGTCGTTCGCGCCCGGCGCCATCCCGGTCCGTGTTCGGCGCCCTCGATCGCCGGTTTTCGCTGCCGTTCGAGTTGAATTGCCACAGGTGTTTTCCCTGAGATTATCGGTGAACTATCAAAGAAGTTAGTATAGCCTAACTTTTTTGGCAATAGCGGTTCACGCTTCGATTAGGTGGGATTCACCCGCGCCCAGCCGTCATTCGCGCATTCGGTGACAACACCGCGTCACGAGGGCCCGTAAGTTTTTTGCGACACACTGACCCGCGCTGAACCTGTACTTACGAGAATCCGATAATGATGTCCTGGCCCTACGCGCACCTCATGCTCAATCACTTTCCGGTGGTGCTCAGCGTGTGCGCGCTTGGCGTGACTTTGCTGGCGCTGATACTCGGACGGAGGGGGCTTTGGTTGACGGCGATGGGAGCGCTGACCGTTGCCGGGTTGTTCGCATACCCCGTTCACTTCACTGGGGACAAGGCGGACCACGCGCTGGGGGACCCGTGGTTCATTCGACCCGGAACGATCGAAGCGCACGATAACGCCGCCACCATCGCCATGTACGTGATCCTCATCGCCGGGGCCTTTGCTGCCTACTCATGGTTGCGCTCGCTGAAACGCCCGACTGAGCTCATTCCGGGCTGGATGCGCGCGGGAGTAGTCGTTGGCTCACTCGCCGCTGTCGGTACGGTCACCTACACCGCTTACCTTGGCGGGAAGATCATCCACGAAGCTCCGATCCTTCATCTCCAGGCGCCGCCACCGGGACTTCCGCCCGGAGTGGCAGCGGAAAAGGGCGACTCAACGGAACACTGAGCGCCGTCGTAATCGTGGTGTAAGGTCACGGGTTATTTTTTTTGACACCACGAATACCGGAGATGATCGTGAAAGCTGGATTGCTCGCTTCACTCGCCGTCGTTGCCACTCTTGCCATCGCTTCGGCCTCGAGCGCACAGGCGCCTGGCTATCACGTTATCAAAAAGATCCCCGCGGGTGGAGAAGGCGGCTGGGACTACATCACGGTAGACACCGCCGGCAACCGGCTCTTTCTGTCTCGCGGGACGCACGCGATGGTGATCGATCTCGCTAACGACTCGGTCATCGGTGACATCCCGAACACCCTGGGAATTCACGGCGTCGCCCTGGCTCCCGACCTCAATCGCGGTTTCACCAGCAACGGCCGCGACTCCAGCGTGACGATTTTCGACTACAGGACCCTCGCTCCCATTTCGGTGGTAAAGATCCCAGCCCGGAACCCTGACGCCATTCTCTACGATCCGGCCACCAGGCGGGTCTTCACCTTCAACGGCGGCACCGCCAACGCCACCGCCATCGACGCCGTCAACGGAACCGTTATCGGCGCCATCGCTCTCGGCGGCACGCCAGAGTCGTCGGTAAGCGAAGGCGGCAAGATCTACACGAACATCGAAGACAAAAACGAGATCGCGGTGTTCGACCCAAAGACCCTGACCGTTCTGGCACACTGGCCACTCGCGCCATGCGAGGAGCCCACCGGACTGGCGATCGACAGAGCACACCAGCGGTTGTTCGCGGGATGCGGCAACAAGACCATGGCAATCGTCGACATGCGCACCGGAAAAGTGGTCGCCAGCCCCGCGGTCGGAGATGGCGTCGATGCGGCGGCATTCGATCCGGCGACTCGGCTCGCGTTCACATCGAATGGCGAAGGATCGATCACCGTCGTACGCCAGGACTCGCCCGACAAGTACACAGTCGTGGAGACGGTTCCGACCAAGCGTGGCGCCCGCACCATGGCGATAAATCCGAAGACCCATCGGCTCTACACGGTCTCAGCCGACTTCGGGCCCACACCGGCGGCGACGGCGGACCGGCCCCGCCCGCGGCCGCCGATGATTCCGGGTACGTTCGTGGTGCTGGTGCTGGATCGATAAGAGGACGAGGTCTTCAGCGGCCGTTAGATGAGCTCGAGCAGCTGCGCCAGAATCCGTTCCGTCATTCCCCAGATGACGTGGTCGTCGTGGCGGAACACGCGCGCGTTGATCTGCACTCCGCGGGCGAATACCGTGTCCTGTTGCCACGATTCCTTCTGCGCCAGCGCGCCAAACGGAATCCAGAAAGCGAGCGCTACCTCTGAGCTGAGCTCGAGCGGCTCGTTGCGCTCGAGCACGGCCACGTAGGGGCGAACGACAACCGCCGGTAATCGAATCGACCGCGGCCTGAGATCATCGAGCACGCCGAGCACCATTCCTTCGCTCCCGATGTCGATCCCGGTTTCCTCGCGTGTTTCGCGGACGGCGGTCTCCTGGAGCGACGAATCGCCGCTCTCTTCCCGTCCACCGGGGAACGCGATCTGTCCGCTCCATGGATCGCCCGGGTATTCCGCTCTCTTGATGAAGAGGAGCTCCGGAGATCCGTCCTCGCCCGCCCGAAAAATGATGGCGACCGCCGCGCGTCGAACTCCCGCCTCGTCTTCCGCTTCGACAGCGTGTCGCGACGCCAGTGACGAGCGAAGTTGCGCGATCGCCGGGTGCGAAAGAATCGTGGCGAGGTTTTCTTCGCGGCGCATCACTTCGCTCACATCATTTCGTAGAGATGTTGCGGACGAAGAACTTCACTGTCTCAGCCACGACCTGCTCCAGAACGGGCGGGACTTCGTTCAGCGGATGCTGGGCATTGAATGCATGGCCCGCGCCTTCGATCAATCGCAGTGTGCTGATTCCCTTCGACACCGAATTCAGGTGCTCTCCTTCTGCGCTCGGTACCGTCTCGTCGGCCGTTCCGTGCACGATCAGCCAGGGCACTTTGATCTTTCCCGCAGCGTTCTGAATGTTGAGCTTGGTTTTCCCGTGCAGCTCCACGTCGTCCAAGAGGTTGGTGTCCAGTCGCAGCACCTGGCCCGTCCGCGAATTCGTGATGTCCGCGTACCCGCGCCCGCGCCAGGTCAGCACGTCCTCGGGTGACCAGCGATTCGGATACGAGATCGCCGCCCACGTCACCAGTGAGCCAACGTTCGAGTCCGCCGCTGCCGTGAACAGGATCGCCATCCCACCGCCACGCGAATGGCCGAACAATCCGAAGCGACCGGTGATCCACTTCATGCGGCGCCCGTAGTCCTCGACCAGTTCGAGATCTTCGAGATCCCTGGAGAATGTATTTCCGGCAAACGCTTCTTCCTGCGTGAACGACTCGCGGTCCGGTCCGATCCCGCTCCCCGAGAAATCGAAGGTGATCGCTGTCAGTCCCTGTTCCGCCAGGCTTCGCGCGAGATACGGGAAAAACGCCCAGTGCGCGAAGCCCTTGAAGCCGTGACAAACGATGACCGAGCCCAGCGGTGATTCCGCCTTGTACGCCTCGCCGCGGATTGTCAGACCATCCTTGCACGGAATCTCGAAAGGCTCCGGCGTCAATCGACGACCTCGCCACCAATGTCAGCCCAGCCGAGGAATCCGCGCGCCATCGACGACACGTTCTCATAGCCCATTTGCTTCATCGTCAGCGCCGCCAGTGCTGATCGATTTCCGCGAGCGCAGTACACCACTACCTTCTGACTGCGATCGATCAGCGCCTCGACCTTACTCTCCAGATTGCCGCGCGGCAGGTGGATCGCCTGCGGCAGCCGGCCGAGGTTCCATTCATTGGGCTCTCGCACATCGAGGTATACCGCGGTCTCGTTGCGCGCCTGCATGTCGCGAACCTGCTCCGGTGTCACTTCATCGATCTGTCGCTTCGCTTCGTCGATCAGATCCTGCCCGCTCTTCGCAGTCATTTTACGAGCCGTAGGATGTAACTGTGAGACGCCGCGCCCTCGTGTCGAGTTCAGCATTAGCGCCGAGCGGGACCGTCCACTGCTCGTCGATGTGGCCGATGGGCACGCCGGCCAGACACGGCACCCCGAGTTCCTCGGCGATCTCTCCCAACACCTCGTCGAACGGGCGGCCGCCACCGCCGGCGTCGTCGGGACACTTCACGCACTCGCCGAACACTATACCCTTGCAGCCGTTCAGGGCGCCGGAGAGCATCAGCTGCTGCAGCATTCTGTCGATGCGGTAAACCGGCTCGCCGATGTCCTCGAGAATCAGGATGCCATCGGTGAGATCAGGCGCGAACGAAGTGCCGCACAGCGATGCCAGCACGGCGAGATTGCCGCCCACCAGCCGCCCCTCGGCGTGGCCGTGACTGATCTCGCGCGCTTTCGGTGCGACACCGCACGAATCTGTCTGCTGGATGACAGCGCGCAGAAACGAATCGCGCGAGAACTCGCTCATCAGCTCGCGGGCGGTTGGTCCGTGGTAGGTGATCAGTCGGCACTTTCGCTGCACCGCCGCGTGTAGCGCGGTGATGTCGGAGTAACCGATTATCGGCTTGGGCGTTGCGTCCAGCGCTTCGTAGTCGATGCCCGGCAGAATGCGGATCATTCCGTAGCCGCCGCGCAGGCACCACAGAGCATCGATATTCGGGTCGCGCAACGCGTGATTGATGTCGTCGAGCCTGTCCCGATCCTGGCCGGCGAGATATCCAAGTTGATCAGTAGCGTGCGGCGTGACGACCGCGTCCCACCCGAGCGCGCGCGCGTTCTCTTTCGCGCGAGGAAGTTCTTCAGGTTTTCGCAGCGGACCAGCGGGTGCAACGAGCGCAACGCGCGCGCCGGGGCCGAGCGGCTTGACACTACGAAAATGTTTTGCTGACACGAATTACGGGTTGTGGCGCGAATTACGCAGTGAATCTCTGTCTCGCACGTGTCCTAATATGGCATGTGCGTTGCTTTTCTCGCTCCTGTTACAAACAACTCTGGAGGGTAACAGAATGGCTGGTACGGAAGACTTTGGTGCCAAGGGTGGTGGAGGCGGCCAGGGTGGTGGAGGAGGAGGTCGCGGTCCAGGCGGCGGAGGTGGCGGCACGGGCGGCGGTGGATCTTCCGGCGGCCAGGGCGGAGGCGGCGGCGGTCGCCCAGGTGGCGGTGGTGGCGGCGGCCAGGGTGGTGGTGGTGGTGGTGGTGGACGCCCCCCCGGTGGTGGTGGTGGCGGACAAGGTGGTGACAAAGGTGGTGGTGGCGGTGGCGGTCGCCCTGATCGGGGCGGCGGTGGACAAGGTGGTGGTGGACAAGGTGGTGGCGGCGGCGGTCGTCCCGGCGGTGGCGGTGGCCAGGGTGGTGGAGGTGGCGGCGGCCGTCCCGGTGGCGGAGGTGGCGGCGGCCAGGGTGGTGGTGGACAAGGTGGTGGCGGACAAGGTGGCGGTGGTCGCCCGGGTGGTGGTGGCGGAAGCAGCGGCAATCGCTAGCAGTTTTCGTTCGAGCGGGGCGCCAAATTCAGGCGCCCCGTTTTTTTTTCTCGCCATTCAATTCCGATTGTGACCCACTTCGTAACCGCGCTGCTGTGGTCGGCGCCCTGGATCCTGCCACCGGTCATTACCTACATCCGGCTGCGTCACTCGCGCTCGCTAGACGACGAAGGCGCAACTCCTCCGGACAATCCGCCGCTCGTCACGGTTATCGTGCCGGCGCGTAACGAAGCCCACAACATCGCCCGCTGCGTGACGTCGATCCTCTCGACCACCTATCCGAGATTGGAGCTGGTCGTCGTCGACGATTCATCGACCGATGGAACTGCCGACGTCGCACGGGAGGCCGCCGCCGGCGATACACGCGTTCGCATCGTCAGGAACCCACCGCTTCCGGAAGGATGGTTCGGCAAACAGTGGGCGTGTTCAACGGGAGCGCGAGTGGCGAGAGGCGACATCCTGCAATTCACCGACGCCGACACCGTCCACGCACCGGACCTGGTAACGCGCTCCGTCAACGCCATTCAAAAAACCGGCGCCGACTTGTTTTCCATCGCCGGCTTCCAGGAGCTCGGCGGATTCTGGGAGAAGGTGATCCAGCCCCAGATTTTCACCATTCTCTCCATGCGCTACGGTGGAACGGAGTCGGTGAACAAATCGACGCGCGTCAGCAGCAAGATCGCCAACGGTCAGTGCATCTTCGTCACCCGGACGAGCTACGATGCGATCGGCGGCCACGCCAGTGTTCGCACTTCGGTGGCCGAGGATCTGATGCTGGCGCAGCGATTCTTTGCCGCGCGCAAGAAAGTCGTGCTCATGATCGGCGTGAAACAGCTTTCGACGCGCATGTACGCTTCGCTCGGCGAGATCATCGATGGCTGGCGGAAGAACGTCTTCGCCGGCGGCCTCGACGCGGTGCCGTTCGGGAAAGTGGGACAGAGCATTCTGCCGCTGGCCCTGCTGCTTCCCCCACTCCTCGAGCTGGTGCCACCGCTGGCGCTGTTGTTCGCTGCCTTTGGAGTGGCTACCGGAAGCAATGTCGTCCTATGGGCGATCATTTCCGCCGTGGCCACGTTGCTTTGGTGGATCGTCGTGTACGTGACCGTCCGGGAAAACCCGCTTTATGCGCTCGCTTACCCGATTGGCGCGTTGGTGCTGCTTTACATTTTCTTTACCGCGGTTATTCGCGGCCGGCGAGTCAGCTGGAAAGGGCGAACCTACATCTCTCAATAGTCATGCTCATTGCGGTCTATCCACCGCGCGAAGGACACTGGCGGTGAAACCACTGATCCTTACGATGATCGCGTGCTTTTCTCTGGCGGTCAGGGACGTGGCTGCCCAGGTGGCGGTAGCGACCGACTCGGGTCCCTCTGCGTTGGCGGCCGCGCAGGTCGCAGCGAAGCTCAAATCGGGCGGAATCAACGCCGCGCTCGCCGAGTTCCGCCGCTTGCAGGAAGCGAATCCCGAATCGACCCCAATGAGATTGCTCGACAACCTTGGCCATTCCCTGCTCGGCCAGAACCGTTTCAGGGACGCGATTCGTGCTTTTCGCGAGAACATCGCGGCGTTCCCCGATTCTGCCACTACCTACGCCAGCCTCGGCGACGCCTATCTCATCGACGGACATCGCACCGCGGCGCGGGACGCCTACCGGCGAGCCACCGAGCTCGACTCAACCAATTCGCGCGCGCGGCAGCTGGCGGATAGTCTTAACGCCGGATTGAGGCATTGATCCCTGGAACCCGGGCAGGGCTCCGCCCGTAGTGCAACCTGCCCCGCACTACCACTGAGGACGGTCGAATGCCTGCAGATCTGGGAATCGTCATTGCGCTCATTGGAGTGCTGTCGGGCGTGGGAGTGCTCGCCGGCGCGTTTGCCGGCGCTTACTTCTTTGGCAAGAGTCGCGGGCAGCGAGAAGCCCTCACGACCACCAGAGATCCGGAGCTCTCCGCGAGAATCAATCGCGTCGAGCAGATCGTCGAGGCGACCGCGATCGAGATCGAGCGCATCAGCGAAGGACAGCGCTTCACCACCAAGCTTCTCTCCGAGAAAAAAGAAGTCGGATCGTAGCGGAGATTCGCTCTAAACAGCCACCAAACGATGCAGAGCACCATGCCGATCCTGACTAGTCTCGGCGGGTGCAAACTCTCGAGGGCGCGGCCGATCTTCTGCGCGGTGCCGGTTCACTCGATCGCGTTGCGGACATTTTCCGCGAGCTGGGATTCCCCGACAGGCCCTTGGGGCTGGACGAACAATCCATTGCCGCTCTTGGATTGCCTGCCGACTTGCGCGGCGCACGCATCACTCAGGGTCGAGGCGCCCTTCGCGGCCTGGCCCTCCACCTCGAGAAGAGAGTTGAGCGCGACACCCTCGTCCACGTCGCCAATGCGCTGGCGAGGAATGCCTCCCAGCTCCTCTGGCTCGTGGTCGCGATTAACGACTCTACCGCCGACGCGGCGATCCTCTGCTGGCGGTCGACCGTGGATCGCGCCCGCGTCGCATCACTGATCTGGCAGCGCAATCGGGTTGCGCAAAGCGATGCCGAGACTCTCTGCTCGCTCGCTGCAGTAGGTGGCGAATCCGATTTGTTCACACATGCCCGGTGGCTCGACGTGCTGGGCCGGGAGGCGATCACCAACAGATTCTTTCGCACTCTGGAGAGAACGGTCGAAGAGCTCTCCTCGTCTCTCTCCGGCAAGATCGAGCGGGACGAGAGACGGGAGCTCTCGC
>DASYIM010000223.1:0-25356 GCA_035997625.1 Gemmatimonadaceae bacterium | reverse complement strand
TCGCGAATGCGTCGAGCGCGAACTTCAGGTAGGCGGCAATGGGATCGATCTCGTCATAGGGAATGCCGGTGCGCGAGTGGTCGAGGGTTCGCCAGAGGTGCGCGCGGTAGCTGGTGTGATTGGTCCGCTTGCCCGCGTAAGTCGGGGAGTTGCTGAACAACGCGACCACCGCCGGCGCTATCGCGTTGAGAAGGAGCCACCGCGAAAGCGGGTCCGCTCCGCGCTCGACATTGATCTGCAGCGCCGCCGTCTGGCGCATCATGCGCACGCCCGACATGCCGATCGACTCGAAATAGTGGGTCATGCCGACGTAGCGCTCCCGGTGCAGCTGGAGCGGGACGACGCCGATGTCGTTGTACGGGTCCACGCCGGCAGCGACGAGATCGACTCCGTCCTCCGCCATTGCATCGCGGAGGATCTCGACGAGCGCGCGGGTCGACTCGACTGCCGACGATGCGGTGGCCTGCGGGCTGGTGCTGATCTCAAGCTGACCGCCGGGCTCGAAGGAAAGGCGCGCGCCATCGGGCAGCTGCCACGCCGGGGGATCGTCACCCGCGGGTTGTTCCGTCCATCCTTTGCGCGCTGCCAGCCGGCTCAGGATGACGCTCGTCGACGGCGCTTGATCGGGCCCGGTCAGTGCCGGCCTTCGCGTCGACTGAAGTATGGGCAGGAGCTCCAGCTCGAGACCGACCGCCCGGGGATTCGCGGACGCTGAAGGAGCGAATAGTCGCTGTCGAACATCGTCCAACAGCTGCGCCTCGCGAAGGCTCACAAGCCGGACTCAGCCCCCCGCGCGGGCGAGTGCCAGCGCAAAGGAGCCGTCGTCGGCAGGCATCCACTTCTCGATCGACAAACCGGATGCGGTAAGAATCTCCTCGAGAATCGGCCGGTCGTACTTGTAGCTCAGCTCGGTGCGAATACTCTCACCCTTTTCGAGTGAGATGTCGCCGACTTCCGGGATAGACACCTTGTGCGCTCGGCGGGCAATGAGATGCATCTCGACCCGATGCTGCTCACTACTATAGAATGCGCGGTGCTCGTACTCTGTGATCGGGAAATCGGCCCCGAGCTCGCGGTTGAGCCGCTCGAGGATGTTGAGGTTGAAGGCGGCGGTAACTCCACTGGAGTCGTTGTAGGCGCGATCGATTACCGCGGGATCCTTGATCAGATCGGCGCCGAGCAGGAAACGATCGTCGACGCCCATCTCACCAGCGATGTGTGAAAGCAGTCGCACCGCTTGCTCGCGCGGAAAATTTCCGATGGTACTGCCGAGGAACGCAACCAGGGTCGGACCGGCAATCGGCGGGATGACGAACGGCTCGGTGATATCGGATGCCACGGGTATGATCTGGATGTCCGGGTAGTCGGCGCGCAGCTGAATGGCAGTCGCTTCAAGAAAATCCTTGCTGACATCGATGGGGACGTAGCATTCCGCGCAGCCGCTCCGGCGCATCTCGTCGAGAATGATGCGTGTCTTTGTCGCGCTGCCGGCGCCGAGCTCGACGAGTGAGCACGGATGCACCTCCCGCACTATCTCGGCAATTCGCCGCTCGAGCAGCGATCGCTCGGAGCGGGTGAGGTAGTACTCGGGAAGCTGGGTTATCTCCTCGAACAGCTGGGAGCCGCGCTCATCGTAAAAATATTTTGGCGAGAGCTGCTTCGGCGGAGATGTCAGTCCTTGCCTGACGTCGCTGATCATCTGCTGCCTGGAGCGGCGGACGGTGTACGGCGGTGTGGTCCCGTCGAGCCCTGATTGATGTCCGTTCTTCACGCGTCGCGGGCGCAGCGGAAGCCGCTGAAGATCTGTCGCCTGATCGGGTAATCCCAATTGCGAAAGGTGGTGCGAATCGCGCCGGGTCGGGTGGCCCACGAGCCGCCCCTCAGAACCTTGTAGTCGGAGCCAAAGAATTCCTCCGAGTATTCCTTGTACGGGAAACTCTGAAATCCTGGATAGCCGTGGAAGTCACTCGACGTCCACTCCCACACGTCGCCGATCATGCCGCGGCATCCGGCGGGCGAAACATTTTTCTCGTAGGTGCCGACGGGCGCCGTATCGAAGGAAAGCTGATCGATATTGGCGACGCCAGAATCCGGCGGTGAATTGCCCCAGGGATAATTGCGAGCGCGCCGCGCAGAAGGATCCCAGGAAGCTGCCGCCTCCCACTCGAACTCAGTCGGCAGTCGCTTGCCGGCCCACCCGGCAAAGGCTTCGGCTTCATGGAAGCAGACGTGGCAGACCGGGCGCGCTGGATCGAGCTCTCTCTCCAGATCCATCGCCCGGATCTTCCAGCGATCGCCGTCGCGGGTCCAGTACCTGGGCGCGTTGGCGCCGCTCTCACTCACCCAGCGCCGGCCGGCATCTGACCAGAGCGCGGTACGCTCGTAGCCTCTGTCATTCATGAACTCGAGATATCGACCATTCGTGACCGGGTCCCGATCGATGAGAAATGGCGCCAGCTCGATCTCATGACGTGGACGCTCGTTGTCGTAGGCAGCGCTTCTGTCATCGGTTCCAATCGTGATCCGGCCGCCGGGAAAGGAGACCATCTCTTCGCCAGGCGATGGCCGCGCCGCGAAAGTGCGCGCTCGCGGCGCTTTATACGGCTGGCCCTTCTTCAGCTGCAGCGTCTGCAGAATCGTCTCGTTGTGCTGGTACTCGTGCTGGAGGACCATGTGGTACACGTAGGCGTCGCGCAGTAGCGGATTGCGCTCATCGAATTCCACGGTCTCCAGACGTTCCAGGACGCGCGAACGGATCTCTTTCAGCCGCTCCGTCATCTCGGCGAGAGTCGGCAGGGCCAGCGCCGCGCGTGTCGCGCGGGGATGCTCGAACGGATTGTACATCCCCGGCATCTCCGAGAACTCGATGGGGCCGTCGAGATTCTGGGTAAGCCAGAGCTCCTCGAAGTGCGCGATGTGTCCCACGTCCCAGATGACTGGACTCATCAACGGATCGTGCTGCCGATGGAGATCCTCATCATCGAGCCGAGAGACGAGCAGTAACGTGCGGTCGCGCGCCTCCCTCAGGAGACTCGCTATTTCCTGCTTCGATGGGGCGGCAGAATGCGTGGCGCTGGCTGTGATTCGGGATACCTTCAAGGCAAGGAGAAGCTGGGAATGGCGGTCTCTGCAATGATACTGCCGTCCCCGAAACTTGCCAGCCGACCGGGCGTTCCTACGTTATAGGTCGCGGCAGCGGCACGGTTGCCGATCTTCAATCCCAACAGGCACTTACGGAGCTGCGGATGAACCGCGTAACGAAATGGGTATTCCGGGGGCTGTTGGGACTCGTTGGACTTGTCCTGATCGCGATCATTCTCGTCTATGCGATCAGCTCGCGACGGATCAACAAGGTCTACTCCGTCAACGAGCCCGCGCTGCCGATACCGAGCGACTCGGCTTCCATCGCCAAGGGGCAGCACTTCGTACAGGCCGTCGGCAAGTGCGCGAGCTGCCACGGCGACGACTTTGCGGGGAAGGTCATCGCCGAGGATGCGCTCATCGGCCGGATCTACTCGGCGAACCTCACCCGCGGAAACGGCGGAATTGGCGGATCGTATACGGACGCCGACTACGTTCGCGCCATCAGACACGGGGTCAAGAAAGATGGACGACCAATCCTCTTCATGCCGACCGATGCCTTCTACTACATCAGCGATGAGGATCTCGCGAACTCGGTCGCTTACCTGAAAACGGTCCCGGCGGTTGATGCAGTCATGCCGGCCACCCGAGTTGGTCCGCTGGCTCGCGCACTGGCACTGACCACCGATTTTCCTCTCATCCCCACAGAGCAAATCCCACACTCGGCGACGCGTCCGGCGAACATCTCCCCGGGACCGACGCAGCAGTACGGCGATTATCTCACTACGGTGGGCTCGTGCAAGAGCTGTCACCTGCAGGATCTGTCGGGCGGAGTGCCGATCGCCAACAATCTGCTGAGCGCGAATCTCACCCCCGCCGGAATCGGCAACTGGACCGAGGCTGACTTCCGAAAAGTGCTAACGACTGGCAGCCGCCCCGACGGCAGGGTAATCAGCGCGGTGATGCCCTGGCCCTACACGCGCTTTCTGACCGACGACGAGGTCCACGCCATGTGGCTCTACATTCACGGGCTGCCGCCGAAAAATTCCCGAGGGCGCTGACGACAATCCGCGCCGTCCCGACTAATCTTCGGTCCTGGCAATCAACTAAAAAAAACAAAGAATGTCTGAGCAGAGAATCGCGCTGGTGACGGGCGGTAATCGTGGAATTGGGCTGGAGGTGTGCCGGCAGCTGGCAGAGCTTGGTATTAAAGTGGTGCTGGGATCGCGAGATCTGGCAAAAGGTGTCGCGGCCGCGGAACAGCTCATCGCGGCAGGACATCCTGTTGCAGCACGGCAGCTCGACGTCTCCAGCGGACAAAGCATTCGAGAGTGCATGAACTGGGTGAGAAAGGAGCTCGGCAGGCTCGACATACTCGTCAACAACGCCGGAATCATGGTTGAGGAAGGCGACGCCGACCCGGTCGAGGAGCTCGAAGTCGTTCGCGACACGATGCAGGTCAACGTTTACGGCCCGCTGCTGCTGTCTCGCCTTGCCGTACCCATAATGAAGAGCAGGCGTTACGGGAGAATTGTGAATCTTTCCAGCGCGATGGGCTCGCTCAACGAAATGGGGGCGGGCTATCTGGCCTACCGCCTGTCGAAGGCCGGAATCAATGTTGTGACCAGAGTTCTCGCGGCGGAGTCGGAGGGAATGGGGATACTGGTGAACTCCGTAGACCCCGGATGGGTACAGACAGCTATGGGCGGTCGAGGAGCGAGTCGCACGGTGCAGAAAGGAGCAGATTCTGTCGTGTGGCTGGCGACGCTATCGGAAAGCGGACCGACTGGCGGATTCTTCCGCGACCGGAAGCCGATTCCCTGGTAGAATTGCACTGGTCTAATTCCGCGGATAGGTTTTTCGGTCGATAGCAACATGGCCAACTCAAACACTGTTGCCCTTAGCCCGTCGGGCCGTCACAGCCCGTTCATCGGCTTTTTCGAGCGGGTGCCGATAATAGCAGGCAGTGCCGTAGCGATCGTTGGCGCCCTGGTACTCGCCGGCTGGGCTCTCAACCTGCCGTTTGTCACAACGCCCCGAGGGGGCAGCTATCCAATGCTGCCGCTGACCGCGCTTTCCTTCGTTCTCGCCGGTGGCTCCCTGACGATGGCGGTGCGCCCCAATCGCAGCGCGACTACGGAGGCCATTCAGCAGAGCCTGGCAGCGCTGGTCGCAACAATCGCGGTGCTCACCCTCTACGAATATCTGCGCGGTGGGGCATCCGGGTTCGATACGCTGCTGTTCGGGGACAGGCTCCAGTCAATTTCTGCGGAACCTCCCGGCCGCATTGCAATCAACACTGCCGGCTGCTTTCTCCTTTTCGCGCTGGCGCTGCTCGCAATTCCGCACGATCAGCGGAAGCACGACCTGCGCGCCCAGATGTTCGCCACGCCGGGACTGTTCATAGGCCTCGTCGCGCTGCTCGGCTACGTGTTCGGCGTGAAGGGCATGTACGGAATGTCGCAGTCTTCAGCGATGGCGCTGACCACTGCGCTTTGCATGTTGATACTCGGAATCGGGGCACTCGTCGCCGTAACGGATCGCGGCGTTGCATCGTTGCTGATGGATGAAGGTGTGGCGGGTGTCCTGACCAGAAGACTGCTGCCCGCCGCGTTACTGGCGCCGATCATACTGGGCAGCATTCGCATGGTTGGCGAGTCAGCAGGCCTTTACGAATCCGAATTCGGAGTATCACTGTTCGCGGTGGCGACCATACTTACCTTCGTCGGGTTGGTGCTGTGGTCGGCGCGCGCGCTGCGCGATACCGACAAGGAACGGGTCGACCTGCTCGCCCTCGAGCAGCAAGCCCGCGCCAACGCCGAGCGATTGAGGAGCGAGGCCGAAATCGCCCGCGCCGAGGCGGAGAAAGCGAACAACACCAAGACGGACTTCCTCGCGGTGATGTCGCACGAGCTGCGCACGCCGCTAACCGCGATCATGGGCTACGAGGAGCTTCTCTCGGACGGCATCACCGGGCCCGTCACCGAGCTGCAGCGCCAACAGCTGGGGAGGATCAACGCGAGCGCGCGGCATCTGCTCGGCCTCATCGACGAGATCCTTACCTTCGCCCGGGTCGATGTCGGCCGTGAGCGGGTGCGGTGGGAGTCGATGTCAGTGAACCATACACTCGGCGACGCGGCGGCACTCGTCGAGCCGATGGCGGCGGCAAAGGATATCAATTTCATCGTCGAGCTGCTCGAGGAAGACCAGGCAGTTCAGACCGATGGGACCAAGCTGCGGCAGATGCTGGTGAACCTTCTCTCCAACGGGATCAAGTTCACCGAGAAAGGAGAAGTTCGAGTCAGCTGCGGCGTGACGAACGGATTTCTGGACGTACGCATCGCCGACACCGGTGTCGGAATTGAGGCTGAGAATATCGAAGACGTATTCCAACCGTTCTGGCAGGCGGAACAGAGTGCCACGAGAAGAACCGGTGGAACCGGCCTCGGGCTGAGCGTGACACGAAGGCTGGCGCGGCTGCTCGGTGGCGATGTCTCGGTCGCGAGCAGGGTCGGAGAGGGAAGCACCTTTCTATTGACACTGCCGATGAAAGCGCCCGCGGGAGAAACAGTTCGCCGTCGCGATACCCCTACGACACCCACCAGCTCGATCCCCGCGCTTCACATCTAGCTCGCTCGCGTTCCAGTGAGTGCGTTCATGGCGGGGGCAATCTCATCGCACAGCTCTCGCGCCAGAAATCCAAGCGGCCCAATGCGCCGTTTCAGGCGATTGCCTGCCGCGCCGTGCAGGAAGACCGCCCACGCCGCCGCCTGGTCGAGAGTGGCACCGCGGGCGAGCAGCCCGACCAACGCCCCCGCCAGGACGTCGCCCGAGCCTGAAGTCGCCAGGCCGACATCTCCTTCGTCGTATCGGAAAACTTCGCCATACGGTGCCGCGATCAAGGTCTCCGACCCCTTGAGGACGACGACCGCGTTGAGATCCTGCGCAACGCTGACGGCGACACCGCGCGGGTCGGCCTCGATCGTCTCCGGCTTGTCGCCGGTAATCCTTGCCATCTCACTGGCATTTGGCGTGATGACCACGCGCGTCTCGTCGGTGAATCGGTAGCGTCCGTCACGGAGCGCGGTGAGCGCCAGCGCGTCGATCACCAGCGGCTGATCGGCGATGCGGTGCAGGGCCTCGTCCATGAATCCGCGGATCGCATCTTCGTTGAGCATTCCAGGCCCGATCAGAATCGCGTCCGCATTTTTCGAGCAGTCGGCGGCACGGCTCCCGCTTTTTCTGTCGAGGAATCCATCCCCGGACTCGGGAAGCTGATAGACGCGCGCTTCGGGTAGGGCCACGCCCAGCGATATTGCGACGCTGCGGGGCGCGGCAAGCTGGATCTTGCCGACACCGACGCGAAGTGCCGCCATGGCAGCGAGCAAAGGGGCGCCGGGAATCTCGGTCGCGCCTCCCACCACCAGGGCAACTCCGCGATCATTCTTGTCGGCGGCCTCGCCTGGCTTGGGGAGCTGCCACCGGCGAAGTAGTGAAGCTGTTACCGCGACTGGCCGCTTGTTAACGCGCGCCAACTTTCGCGTCCGGCTCGGACGTCACCGGCGCGCCCGCTTCTTCGAGGGGCGCCACGAAGTTGAACAGATTCAGACGCAGATTGCCGCGCGGGCCGAGTGTCTCGTCGTGATCATATGAGGTAACGGAACAGTTTGCGATTTCCGCTTTCTTGTCAATGGCGAGCAGGTCCGTCTCGGTGAGGTGCTCGAGGATGTAGCGCATGCAGAGCACGACGACGGCGTGGCAGACGATCAGCACTCGCTGGCCACAGTACTCGCGTGATATCATCTCGGTCGCGCTGCGCAGGCGCAGGATGACATCGCACCAGCTTTCGCCGCCCGGCGGCCGGTGATAGAACTTGCCGAGCAGGCGGCGAAACTCGGCCTGGTCCGGGAATTGTTCCTTGACGCCGACGGCTGTAAGCCGGTCGAGGATTCCGAACTCTTTTTCCCGGAATCGTTCGTCGACGATGAGTGAGTAGGAATCTTCGCGCATGCCGGCCGTCTTGACGATGAGTCCGGCGGTGTGTCGCGCGCGGATGTAGGGTGATGTCAGGACGATATTCGGTCGCTCCTCCGTGTTAAGGGCGCCGAACCAACGTCCGAGGGCAGTCGCCTGGCTCTGACCGAGTTGGGAGAGGGGAACATCCACATCACGGATGTCGATGTCGATTATGCGCTCACCGGCTTCGACCGCGGCATCGCGGGCGACGTTGCCTGCAGATTCGCCATGACGCACGATGTAAAGGCGGTCTGGCCAGATCTGATTCGATTTCACGGCGGGTTTGAGGTCAAGGAGCGTACCATTTCAAAGCGATCGAATCCCGACCAGCACGACCCGGATTGGCCGCGCTATCCGGAGACAATTCTACGCTTCTCCCTGGAGCCCGCGCTGGAAGTCGATTTGCGCGAGAGTCCATCGGAAGAGGATCTGTCGCGGCTGCGAGCGGCGGGGTTCGGAGCTCCGTTCGCGGTGCTGACGGCGTTCGATCCACGCGGCCAGGATCTGTCACGGGAGGAAAACGAGAAGCGAAAGCGCGATCTTCGGCGGCGCCTGGAGGGACTCGGCTATCGATTCGTCGATGTGGATGCCTGTTCGCCCGATGGGCAGCACTGCGAGTGTAGCGTCGCCGTGATCATGGAACAGGGGGACGCGATCGCCCTCGCTCGCGAGCTGGAGCAGGTCGCGATTTTCTGGTTCGATGGCAAGCACTTCTGGATAATGGGCGCCATCGTCGAGTCGGATCCCCTGATGCTGCCTCGGAGCTCCTGAGTGAGGCCTCCTCCGCAATCAAGGCGGCTGTCCTACGTCATTTGACGCATAGAGACCTACCGCCGATTGAGCGATTCTGGAGTCCAGCAAGCTCTAATCGACATGCCGGAGGCCTTTTATGAACCTCGACCAACGCACCAAGCCGACAATTCGCGAGCGTATCGAATTCGCGCTGCAAACACCCTGCGACTGGATACTCAAGGTGTCATGCGTGACCTACGCGACCTTTCTGGCGATGTTCCGCATTTTGCCGCCGTCCTATCTCGCGTGGGCCTCCCGGGTCAAGGCACGCAAGGCGTATTACCGCGCGCTGCGCACCGTGCCGGCCTACGGTCGATTCCTCGATTCGCAGCGCACCACCCAGGTCCCGGAAACGGATAAGGACTCTTACATCAGGCCGTATCCGACGGGCGACCGGTGTGTCGGCGGCTCCTTTTTCAATGGACGAACCATGATCGACGAGTCGTCCGGGTCGACCGGCACGCCCTACAACTGGGTGCGGAGCGAGACGGAGCGTCACGAGAGCCACACCTTCGTCAGCTACTTTGCGACCTATTGCTTCGGCCGCGAAAAATGGATCACGATCAATGGATTCAGCATGGGAGCCTGGGCGACGGGCATCAACATGGGGCTCTCACTGCAAAAGAACGGGATCGTCAAGAACACCGGTCCGGACATCGCCAAGATTCTGCACACCCTCCGTTTCTTCGGCCCCGAGTACACCTATCTGATTACTGGCTACCCACCGTTTCTGAAACATCTCGTCGACGTTGCGGATGAAGAGAAATTTCCGTTCGAGAAGTACAAGCTATACGGACTCGCTGGTGGTGAAGGAATGTCCGAAGGGCTCCGTGACTACCTGCTGCGACGGTTCAGCAAAGTTTACAGCGGATACGGCGCGACTGACCTGGAGATTGGAATCGCCGGCGAAACGCCCATCTCGGTTGCAATCAGAAGGCTCGCGCGGGAGCGTCAGGATGTGAAGCTGGCGTTATTCGGAGACGATTCACGGCTGCCGATGTTGTTCCAGTACAATCCGATAATGCATCACGTCGAGGTGAATGAGCACGACGAAGTGGTCTTTACGATCTCGCGAAGCTCACTCCTTTCCCCCCGCATCCGTTACAACGTGCACGATGTCGGTGGAATTCTCAGCAGTGACGAGATGGCCGAGCGCCTGGCGGCGGTCGGCGTCGACATCGACGCGCTCAGACGAATCAGCGGAGATGGTAATGTCCGACTGCCCTTCCTTTGGATTTTCGGCCGCCGCGACTACACGATCAGCGTCATGGGCGCGAACATCTATCCCGAAGACATCGAGCAATGTCTGTATCAGGATACCGCTCTCGCCGAGCTGACGAATTCGTTCTGTCTTTCCCTGGCGGAGAGTCCGAACGGGGATGTGCGTCCCCGCTTTCTGTTCGAGGTCACGAGAGAGCCTGACGCGGATCTCGCGCGCCGCTTCTCCGAATCGATCGTACCCAAGCTCGTCGAGCTGAATGCCGATTTCCGGGAGGCGTGGCACGAGTACCCGGACACTCTCGTACCCGAGATTCAGCTGCATCGGGTCGGAGAAGGTCCATTCGCCGCGGACATCGGGAAGATCAAGCAAGCTCGTTTTCTGCCGGCTGCCTGAAACGGGATGGAACCGATGCGCGCTCTCATTCGATTTGCGATCCAACGCCCCAAGCTGATCATAGCTCTTTGGGCTGTACCGCTGGCAGCGGCTGCACCATTCGCGTCGCGTCTCGCGGGGGCACTGCGCGGAAGCACCGACGCGGTTCCAGGCAGTCCTTCGGAGGTCGTGTCGCGTTACGTGAACGAAGCGTTTGGAGAAGGGTCAGCTTTCGTGTTTCCGGTGGTGGTCACTTCTTCAAGCGTTGCCGCGACCGATCCGCAATTCGCCGCAGCCGCGGTCCGGCTGGAGCGCGTCCTCGATTTCGCTGGCATGAGTGGCGTCCGCCACTACTGGAACACACGCGACCAAAGCTTGCTCGGGCGCGATGGACGCTCGGCGCTGCTGCTGGTGCGGCCCCGCGCCGGAACTTTCTTCGATGCGGAATCGGCGGTGGAGGAGATCCGCGCTGCGGCGCGAGGGAGTGGTGTCGATTCGACTTTCGCCGTCAAGGTGACCGGGATGGTCTCGCTCTTCCACGACCTCGACGTCAATGCTTCGGATGACTTGTTGAGGGCGGAGCGAATTGGCATCCCACTCACACTGGTGGTGCTGCTGCTCGTGTTCGGCGCACCCATCGCCGCTGGCTTGCCGCTCATCCTCGCGCTGGGGACAATTGTAATCACACTGGCTGTGCTCTTCGCGCTCTCCCGCGTCATGCCGGTGAGCATCTTCGCGCAAAACGCAGTGACAATGGTTGGCCTCGGGATCGGGGTGGATTACGCGTTATTCCTGGTGAGCCGGTATCGTGAGGAGTTGAGGCGTAATGCCTCATTCCGCGGCGCAGCTGAAACCGCGGCGAATCACGCCGCGCACGTCGTGCTGGTATCCGGCTTCGCCGTCTGCACGGGATTCCTCGCTCTTTTCCTGGTCAACATTCGATTTCTGCACACGCTCGCCCTGGGTGGAGTCGCGGTGGTAGTCACATCCGTCCTGATGACCCTCACCCTCCTTCCGTCATTGCTGGTGCTGATCGGGGAAAAATTGAACTGGCCGCGACGCCTATCGCAGCGGCCACGAGCCGACAGCGGGCTGTGGGGCAGGTGGGCGCAGCAGACGATGTCGAAGCCATGGAGATATCTCGTCCCCGCAACCGTCGTTCTCGCGGTACTGATTGCTCCAATCCTGCGTCTCAGGACCTGGAACATGGGCGCGCGTGACCTGTCGTCATCGATGGAGGCGCGACAGGGCTACGAGTTGCTCGAACGGAATTTCGCCGCGGGATGGATGGGGCCAATCGCGATTCTGGTGAAGAGTCGTGACAGCGCCACCGTCTGGACTGAGCAGCGTGAGTCGGTAATGAATGCGATTTATTCACGCCTGGCGTCCGATTCCCGCGCGCACTTCGTGGGCGGGTTTCCACACCTGGTCGCGCTGCTTGGCCCGTCGAAAGCGCTGGTCCGCGACCGCGCGGACCTTCAAGAGCCTCTGCGTACGATGTCGGAACAGGTCGTCAGTCGGGATGGACGTTCGGCCCTCATCTTCATCGTTCCACGCTCGGCGCCTGAATCGGAAGAGGTGATGACGCTCGTGCGCGAGCTGCGAGCCGATTCTTGGGCCTCCGCGCGCAACTCCGGGCTCGAAGTCCAGGTCGGCGGTTTCAGCGCCAGCATACTCGACTTCGATGCGGAGCTGATGGGAAGTCTCGAGCGCGTGATTCCGATCGTGCTGGCGATCACCTTCATCGCCCTGATGGTCGCGTTCCGCTCGATCGTCGTTCCAATCAAGGCGATCACGATGAACCTGATCTCGGTGCTCGCGGCTTATGGATTCCTGGTGTACGTCTTCCAGGATGGGATAGGTGCGGGCTTCATCGGCTTGATTCCGCCGGGTGGACTTAACTCGTTCATAGTGCTGATGCTCTTCACGATCCTTTTCGGCCTGTCGATGGACTACGAGGTATTTCTTCTCAGTCGCATCAAGGAGGAGTACGAGCGGACCGGCGACAACAGCGCCTCAGTTGTGAACGGCCTCGGCCAGACTGGCGGGCTCATCACGAGTGCGGCACTCATCATGGTGGTTCTGTTCGGATCATTCGGCTTCACACGGCTCACTGCCACTCGCGAGTTTGGACTCGGGCTTGCGTTCGCTGTTGCTCTGGACGCAACGCTGATTCGGGTGGTGCTTGTTCCGACTCTGATGGGTCTGCTGGGTCGAGCGAACTGGTGGTTTCCAGGGACTCCCGGTCGCCGCGAGCGGACGGTGCCGAAAACAATTCTGCCCGGAGCTGTCGGTTCTTAAGCCGACTGCCCCGGGCAGTTCTGTTCCGGTTTGGCCGAGCGTTTAAGTCAGCGGCTTGTACCTGTAGCCGTACGCGCCACCTTTTGCCGAGCTGACCTTGAACGTGCCAGTCGACTTCGCCGCTACCGGGCCGACCGTCGCCGTCTGCGTATCGATGACAGCTCCGTTCTTGTCGACGAAATCGATACTCAGGGTGTAGGTCTTGGATGCCGCACTGCGATTCTCGATGATGCCGGCGACAGTCGTGGCATCCGCGCGGCGAGTGAACTCATTGACCGAGAGCTTCACCGTAGCGCTCTCGGATTTGTTGTTGAAATAGACCAGCGAGTCCGTGTAGATCTTCTGCAGCTTCTTGTCCTTCGTCCCCTTGTACAGCCCCTGATACGCGAACGCATAGAGGAGCGGGTTGTCCGGGTTGCTGGGATCCATGGCAACGAGCTTGTCGATCAGCGGAAATGCCTTCGAGTACTCGTTGTTCTGGATGTAGGTAGCGGCGAGGTTGTTGACCGCATCGCGAGAGTAGGGATTCTGCGCCAGCGCCGCGTCGAAGAGCTTGGTGGCGTCAGCCTGGTGACCGTTGCGCGTGGCTACGACTCCGGCGTGAACCAGAGACAACTCGCCGTACTTCGACGGATTCGCCAGCAGCGGCGCGTACAGCGTCGGTACCGATGTGCTGTCACCAGCCGCGACGTACATGCGCGCGGCGTTGTCGAGTGCATCGGCGAGGAGCAGGTCGTTGCCCGCAAGAGCGATGTAATCCGACCACGCCTTCTCCGCTTCCTTTGCCGCCGCGCGCTTGGCCGCGCCAGTCGCCGCATCCACCTTGTCAGCGGCCGCCGCGGCTACCTCGTACATCGTCTTCGAACGAACGTCGGCGTAAGTCGTATCGGTGCCGGCCGCTTCCAGGGTCTGCTTCCAGTAGTTGTTGGCGCCGGTGAAATCCTTGCGTTGGCGCGCGATAGACCCGAGGACGGAGTAGGCGTAAGGCGCTTTGCGGTCGAGAACGAGAGCGCGCTTGGCCAGCATTTCGGCCGAATCGAGCTGGCCGGCGTTCAGCGCGTTGATAGCGGCGTTGAGCGAGTTGAGCCAGGGCTTTTGCTGACGCCACTGCGTAATAACGGTCGCGCACTCGGGCATCGCTTTTTCGACAACCGTGAACGCGGAATCGGCTCCGGCGTAGAGATCGACTGTCCCGGTGGGATTCGACGTCATTCCGAGGGTGCTGCGGGGCACAACCGCCTGGGCGTTGGGCTGCATCAGGTAAAGGATGTAGGCCTCTCCGCGCAAATAATTCCTGGCGGTGGGATTGTCGGTGCCATTGTCGACGAGCTTCAGCACATCCGCCAAATCACGCGTCGGATTTCCCTTGTCCGAGGCAGCGATGGCTCGCGTCATCGAGAATTGCGCCTTGGCGAGGTCGCCTTTGGTGTTGGCGGTGGGGTCGCAGGCCGGCGCGTTTTGCGCCATCAGCGGCGATGCGACAGCAACGCTGATCGACAACGCAGCCGCCATTCTGTTCACGATTGCTTTCATCAAGGAACTCCGTGAGCTGTCCATGGAGATGAGGTGAGGAAGGGTTCGGGTGGGGCTAAAACTTACGTCCAGTTAATATACCGACCAGCATTCTTCGTTCCTGCCGAAGGGTCCTAGGCGGCCGATTTTCCGGCCTCTTTTACGAGCTCCAGGGCGCGCAGGGCGTGCGCCTCCGTCGTGTGGATGTTCCCGATCGCGATTCGCAGCGCGTAATTGCCGTGGACGCGGGTGTGCGAGAGATAAACTTCGCGATTTCCCAGCAGCGTCTCCAGCACCCTGGCGTTGTGATCGTCGAGCGCGCGGCCGCTCAAACCGGCCGGTCGATGCCGGAACACCACCGTCGAGAAGTTCACCTCTGCCATTCGCTCCAGCTCGGGGTCCTCGTCGATCTCGTCGACAAGCCGGCGGGCAATCCTTATGTGCTCCGCCACCAACGACCGCAGACCGTCGACTCCAAAGCTGCGAATGACAAACCATAACTTGAGCGCGCGGAACCTGCGCCCGAGGGCGACACCGTAGTCCATCAGGTTCGCTACACCATCGCCTTCGCTCACTACCAGGTAATCCGGTATGTGTCGAAAGGCGCGCTTGAGCAAGTCGGGCCGCTGAGTGAACAGAGCCGAACAATCCATTGGCGTGAAAAGCCATTTGTGCGGATTGACCACCAGGGAGTCCGCGCGCTCGCATCCGTCCAGAATCCAGCGCATCTCGGGCAGGATCGCCGCGATTCCGCCGTACGAGGCATCGACGTGCAGCCACATCCCGCGCTGGCGGCAAATGCCGGCAATGGCCGGCACGAAATCGATCGCTGTCGTCGACGTTGTCCCCACAGTGGCGACGACCGCCAGTGGCACGCGTCCGGCGCGGAGGTCGTGCTCGACGGCGGTGGCCAACGCGTCGGTATCCATCCGCAACGCGGCATCCGTCGGAATTTTCCGGAGTGAATCCAGCCCGAAGCCGAGTGTCATCACCGCTTTGTCGACGCTCGAATGGGCTTCTGCAGAGCAATAGACGACGATCTTCGGCAAATCCGCCCGTCCCGACATACCCTCCTCGCGCAGCCGCAGCTCGGGATGCAGCTCCCGCGCGGCCGCGAGCGCATACAGTGTGTTGGACGAAGCTGTGTCACCGATCACGCCGAAAAACCCGGGCGGTAAGCCGATCATCTGTCGCAGCCAGTCCATCGTCAGCTGCTCGAGCTCGGTAGCCGCGGGACTGGTTCGCCACAGCATCGCGTTGACGTTCAGCGCCGCCGCCAGTGTTTCGCCGAGCACTCCCGCCCCCGTGGACGAATTGGCGAAGTAGGCCATGAAGTCGGGATGATTCCAATGCGTGTTGGCCGGGACGATGATCTTCTGAAAATCCGCGAGGATCTGATCCATCGGCTCGGCGACTTCGGGAGGCGACTGCGGCAGCGCATCGCGGACGTTGCCGGGCCGGACTGCCGGAAGCACTGGCCACTTCTCTGGTGATTCCAGGTAGTCGGCGATCCAGTCGATTACGGCGTAGCCGTACTTCCGGAAATCCGACGGCGACATGTCCCGCACTGGAGGTGCAGGCGTCTGTGAAGGCTGCTGGCCCATCGGCACAAATATAGAGCGCCCGTTGGGCGCCGCCGCGGCGCCGGGAGCGCAATATATTTGCGGAAATGGCGCGCAATCCGGTCGTTCTCGTCCATCCCGTCCGATACCGGGATAAAATTCTTCTATCCGTTCACCACGACTCTGATCGAGCTGCGGATGAACCGCGAGCCACTACCACTCATTGGCAAGAATGAAATCGTCTGGTTCCAGCGCGTTTGGTCGAAGAGCAGTCGCGCACCTCAGAAAAGTCGATCCGGCGCTGGCGCAGGTGATCGACAAGATCGGGCCGTACAAAGGCTGGCCATCGAGCAACGGCTCGCATTTCGATGCGGTCTGCCGGTCAATCGTATTTCAGCAGCTCTCGGGCAAAGCGGCGGGCACGATTCACGGCCGCTTTCAGGGATTGTACGGTGGCCGCACTCCGTTGCCCGACGAGTTGGCGACCACCTCAGATGAAAAGCTTCGCGCGGTCGGACTTTCCAGGCAGAAGTCCGCATATCTGAAGGACCTCGGCGCGCGAGTCGCAGCGGGTGAGCTGCCGATCGAGACACTCCACGAGCTGAGCGATGACGAAGTCATCTCGGCTCTCACCCAGGTGAAAGGCATCGGCCGCTGGACGGCCCAGATGTTCCTGATGTTCAGACTGGGCAGGCCCGACGTGCTGCCAGATCTGGACCTCGGCGTGCAGAAGGGTATTCAGCGTACGTATAGAATGCGTAAGCTCCCGACGCCGGAGAAAGTAAAGAAAATCGGCGCCAAATGGGCGCCTTACCGCACTGTAGCGTCGTGGTACATGTGGCGGCTGCTGGACGCGCCAACGCCGGTACCGCGCTCGGGAGGGAACAACTAGTTGCTGCACACGCTTGCATCCATGGACCACTTCGCGATCCGTGACCTGCACCACAGTTTAGCGGAGATCGGCATGATGATGATGTCGACCGTACCGGCCGAACTGGCTAGCGCGGAATCTCGCGCGTACGAAGGCGCGCTCACGCGCTGCCGCGATGTCCTCGCCGCTGCGTTCGGCGAGCCGGAACAGCGGCCCTTCGACGTCAAGTTCTGGGATGGCTCCATCGATCGCGGAAATAATCCGCGTCCACCATTCACATTGGTGCTCAATCGGCCGGCCGCGCTGCGGCGCATGCTGCTTCCGCCGAGCGAGCTGTCGATCGTCGAATCATATCTGAGCGGGGATGTCGAGATCGAAGGCAGCATGGAGGCGGCGTCGAATCTGTCCGAGATGGTCGGCGACCGGCTGCATTCGCCGGTCAAGATTGCCCGCCTGATCGGTCTCGTGTTGCGGCTTCCCGGGAAGGCCGACGACGATCTGGCTGACGCGCGTTTCCCGGAGCGGGCTCGCAAGCTGGGGCCGAGACACACACCGGTGCGCGACGCGGCGGCCATTCAGTTCCATTACGATGTCGGCAACAGCTTCTATCAGATGTGGCTCGACCGCCGCATGGTCTATTCGTGCGCGTATTTCCGCACGGCAGACGAAACGCTCGATGCAGCCCAGGAAGCAAAACTGGACTTGATCTGCCGCAAGCTTCGTCTCAAGCCCGGCGACCGATTCCTGGATATCGGCTGCGGTTGGGGCGGGCTCATCATGTACGCGGCGCAGAACTACGGAGTCGATGCGACGGGCATCACTCTCAGCGAGAATCAGGCGTCGCTGGCGCGCGAGCGAATCGACGCCGCCGGCCTCGGCGATCGCTGCCGGGTGGAGATTCGCGACTACCGGACCCTCGCCGAGACCGATGGCTACGACAAGATCGCCAGCGTCGGGATGATCGAGCACGTGGGGCTGAGTCACCTGCCGGTGTACTTCGAATCGGCGTATCGGGCACTCAAGCCGGGCGGCCTCTTCCTGAATCACGGGATCGTGAGTCTGGGCGAGACTCGTCCAAGGTCAGTTGGTGAAAGAATCTTCCGAAAGTTCTGGAAAGCCGATGCTTTCATCGACACCTACGTCTTCCCTGACGGCAAGCTCACCGCGACCGACGACGTCATCGCCGCGGCCGAGGGAACGGGATTCGAAGTACGCGATGTGGAGAGTCTGCGCGAGCACTACGCGATGACGCTGCGCCATTGGGTCAAGTCGCTGGAAGAAAAAAGCCGCGAAGCCCGCGATCTGGTTGGCGAGCACACTTATCGGGTGTGGAGACTCTACATGTCGGCGTCGGCGAACAATTTCGCGAAGGCGGGGATAAACATCATCCAGACGCTGCTGGCCAAACCTGATGCGAGCGGCAAGTCGGACATCCCACTCACGCGTGAAGACATCTACAGCGGCCTGACGGCGAGCTCGACGGCATCGCGGGTAGCTTGAGGGCGAGGATATTGTTGGGCGCAGTCGCCGCCGGGGTTGCCTGCGCGGCGCCTCCCCCTCCGCCCCCACCACCGCCGCCCGTGGTAGTCGGACCCCCGACGGATACGGTCCGCGTCCCCATCAACGATCTGTCGACACGCACATATTTCGGGAATGCGGGCGGTCTGTATCCCGGCGGCAGCAACCAGCCGCCGCCCGATCAGGATTCGGCGGCGAGATCCCGCCGCAACGCAATCAAGGCGCTGGATGTGAACGGCGACGAGAGTCCTTTCGGGAAATACGTGCTGCTTTCGATCGGGATGGGCAATGCGACGGAAGAATGGTGCTCGAAGGGGTCGGGGCCGCCGTGCACGCCGTGGTCGTTCATGGGCCGTGCCGCGCTCGATCCGACAGTAAACCGGTATTCGCTGGTAATCGTGAATGGCGCGGCTGACGGTCAGGACGCTCCGGTGTGGACGCTGCCCAAATCACCGAGTTACGAGCGAATCAAAATTGCGAGATTGGCTCCGCTGGGCCTGAGCGAAAACCAGGTGCAGATCGTGTGGCTGAAGGTTGCCGACCCGAATCCGACGGTGTCGCTGCCGGCGGACAGCGCTGATGCCTACGCCTTTCTGGCGAATCTTGGAGCAGTCGCCCGCGCGCTGAAGGTTCGCTATCCCAACTTGCAGCTGGTGTTCGCTAGCAGCCGCAGCTACGGCGGCTATGTCAACGCGGGCTGGAATCCCGAGCCGTATGCCTACGAAGAGGGGTTCTCGGTAAAGTGGGCGATCGAGTCGCAGATAAACGAAAAGCGCGGCCAACCGATGAATCCGCGCGTCGGCTCGTTGAGCAACGCGAAGAAGCTGGCGCCGATATTGTTGTGGGGACCGTACATATGGGCGAACGGAATGATTCCGCGGAGTGACGGGCTGGTCTGGCAGCGCACGGATTTCGAGGACGATGGGCAGCACCCATCGCAGACCGGCGAGAGTAAAATCGGATTGATGTTGCTAGACTTCTTCAAGACCTCGCTTTACACCCGCTGCTGGTTCGTGGCAAACCAGTATTGTCTGTAGATGCTGGGCGAGTTGATTGGATTGCTGCAGTCCGGACTGGAAGTCGTTTTCGGCCTGTTCGATCGGCGCCCCGAGACAGATCGGCTCAAAAGGGATAAGGAGCATTTTATGTCAGTAGTTCGAATGGAAGATCTCCCGGATCACTCGCGGGTCTGGGTTTTTGGAAGTGACAGAACGCTCGATGCTGATCAGACGAGGACACTGATGTCCACGGTCGATCCGTTTCTCCAGCAGTGGAAGGCGCATGGCGCCGAGCTGACGGTGGGCCGCGATTGGCGCGCTGGCCGATTTCTGACGATTGCCGTGGATCAATCGACGGCCGGCGCTTCGGGTTGCTCGATCGATGGATTGTTTCGCGCATTGAAGTCGCTCGAGTCAAAGCTCGGTGCGAGCATGGTGACAAGCGGACTGATTTTCTACAAAGATGCGAACGGTGCTGTCCAGTCAGTCGACCGTGCGGGATTCACCGAGCTCGGCACCAGGGGAGAGGTTGGCCCGCATACCCGTGTGTTCGATACAACGGTCACGTCGCTGGCAGAGTGGCGGGCGCGGTTCGAGATCGACCTGAAGAACTCCTGGCACGCAAGGCTCGCGAAACAGGGTCAGCCGGCCTGAAAGCACCGTTTATCCGCTCAACTTTGGAATCAGGTTCTAGCAGAAAGGAGACGTGAAGACTCACACTTCCTACCTCACCTTCAACACCAGGAAGCGCCAGGAAATCATCGACATCACCGATGAAGTCGAGAAATGCCGCGCCGATGCCGGCATCACCGAAGGAATGGTGCTGGTGTCGGCGATGCACATCTCGGCGTCAGTCTTTGTAAATGATCACGAGTCGGGATTGTGGAAGGACATCCTCGACTGGCTGGAGAACAGAATCGCGCCGTGGTCGCCCGAAGATTACCGGCACAACAGCGGTACCGGTGAAGACAACGCGGCGGCGCACCTGCGATCCCTCACCGTCGGTCACGAAGTGATCGTTCCGGTGACGAAGGGGAAGCTCGATTTCGGGCCGTGGCAGCGGGTGTTCTATGGCGAATGGGATGGGCAGCGGCCCAAACGCGTTCTGCTCAAGGCGATGGGAGAATAGTCGGGTCCGCCTTCTCCACCGCCGCTTCCGCTCCAACGAAACCGATCTTGCTGTGGGTGCCGTCGCAGAAGGGCTTGACCACCGAGCCACCGCAGCGGCACAACGAGACGCGCGGAAGCCCTTCAGGGGTGACTTTTTTCTTTGCTTCGGGAATCGGAATCGGGTTTCCGTCGGCATCGACGAGATTGAAATCGCCGATCACCCACAATGGACCGTCCTTCCTGACAAGAATCGTCACGTCCGCCATTTAGCGCTTCTCGGAAAGTTGTGAACCGCCCAGAGCGGGCGATGTAGTAACGCTGACACCCAGGTCTCTCAGCAGACCATCGTGCAAATCATAAATCCAGCCGTGAACCGCCAACGGCTGGCCGCGCGACCAGGCATCGCGGACGACCGTCGTTTGACTGACGTTCACCACCTGCTCGACAACATTGAGCTCGCAAAGACGGTCGTGTCTCTGCTGCTCTGTCGGCAGGCCATCGAGCTCTGCCTGGTTTTTCCACCGCACGTCCTGCACGTGTCGCAGCCAGTTGTCGACGAGGCCAAGGCGGTCATCCCGCAGCGCGGCACGTACGCCGCCGCAACCATAATGGCCGCAGACGATGATGTGCTCGACCTTGAGCACTTCGACGGCGAACTGGAGAACCGAAAGACAATTGAGATCGGCGTGGACTACGACATTGGCGACGTTGCGATGGACGAGCAGCTCTCCCGGCGCCAGTCCGACGATCTCATTCGCCGGCACCCTGCTGTCGGCGCAGCCGATCCACAGGTACTCGGGCGCCTGCTGGCTCGACAGCCGCGTGAAGAAGTCGGGGTCCTGGCGCGTCATCCTTGTCGCCCACGCGCGATTGTTCGCGAACAGATTCTTCAGCAAAGCCGTCTCCTAACCAAGGGCTTCCATGAACCCGCGGCGCCAGCTCGCATACTGCGGCGCCCAATCCAGCTCTCGCTTTGCTTTCGCGTTCGAGCCCCCGCGGACCTGGGTCATCATCGACACGCCCTCTTTTCCGATAAGAAGCTCGCCGAGCCAATGCGGAAGTTTCCGAGGTGGCTTGCCGCCAACGGCCTTGGCAAGCACCGGCAGCCACACCGACACTTTCGCCGGCTCGTCGTCGACGATGTTGTAGATGCCCGGTTCCCCGTGTGAGACGGCAGCGACAGTAGCCCGCGCTGCATCACTGAGGTGAATGAACGACCAGATGCCGCTGCCACCACCGACTATCGGGAGCTTGCGTTTCTTGACCATCTTGGCGACCGATCCGCCTTTTCCGATCGAGCTTCCCGGGCCATAGAAATTTCCGTAGCGCAGTGCGACTCCCTGAAGGGTCGGCACGCTGTGGATCTTGCTCTCGAGATATCGCATCGCCGCCAGCGTTTTGACGAAGGCGTCAGGCGGCTTCGGGTCGAGCGGATCCTCTTCGGTTTTGACGGGGCCGCCTTTCCGCGCATAAGGCCAGCCGCAAAAGCTCTGCACAATAAGGCGCTGCGTTCCGATCGTTCTCGCGGCGGCGAGGAGGGTGTCGGTGACCTCCGTGCGGAAACGATTCGTCAGCGCGAACTCCTGGTCGAACTTCTTGAAGTTCCCGGCGCCCTTGAGCGAGCTGAGCTGATGAATGATCACTTCCGGCTCGGCTCGACGAACGGCGGCGGTCAGCGCCTGCTTGTCGAGAGGGTTGGCGATCACCGCACTCGCTCCCAGCTTCTCGATCGGTTCTGCCCTGTCGACGGAGCGCGTCAGCGCCACCACTTCGTGTCCTTTTTCCAGGAGCTGAGGCAGCAGGAATTTTCCAAGCGCTCCCGTGCCGCCGGTTACAAAAATCTTCATGCTAGCATTGGTGCGAGTTGGGATGGATTGCCGTCCGACTTATTCGCGCCTGTCACCGTGAAGCCCAGCCGTAGTTGCCGGCGCCGCGAATAACTGCCAATCTAACGCCATGGGTGACGAAGCCCGACTACTCGACCGCCCGCGCCTGTACTGGATCTCGATCCCGAGCTGACTCGGCAGACGAATTACACCGCTAAATGCTCACGTCGCTGAGCAGAAAATCGTGAGGCCACTGGTCGGTGAATCCGTTTTGTCTCAGCGCGGTGGCGACTTGTCCCCAGTGGCGAATGCCGTGCATCAGAATGTTCGACGCAATCTTGTGCTTGCTCACCGTCACCTCGCCGGCGGTAAAGGTTTTGAAGGTGAGCACCTTCTCCAGCTCGCCCGCTGAAGCCGATGTGAGAAATTCGACAAACTGGCTTCTCGCATCGTCGCCGAGGCCGAAGACTTCCTCGATTGTGGTTTCCCGGAATTCGTCCCATTCGATCACACGCTCGTCGCGCAGCCGCTGGGTGTAGCGAAGCTCGACTCCGAAAATATGGTGTACGAGACCGCCTACGATTGCCATCCGGCCGGTGGCGAAGGGAATTTCCCAGGCCTCAGGATGTCTGGCGAACCAGTCGTGCCATTTGTGATGCTCCTTCGATGTGAACTCGAGGAGCACGTTGAAAGTCAGAGCACAGCGATCGATGGCACTCACACGCGGAGATCGTCCGGTCGCCAGTTGTGAATGGCGCGCTTGATGTCGGCGCGGGTATTCAGCTCGCCGGCAATGACCTTTTGCGCCAGCTCCTCGACTTCGTCGTCCGCGGCGAACCGCAGCGCGATGAGCTGGCTTGTCGTCAACTTGCCGGCTCGTTCTCTCAAGCCTGGTGGAAGCAGTCTGTCGAGGCGCTGTCGCTCCTCGAGACGGATGATGCGGTCCTGGGCGCGGAGTGCCATTGCTCTCGACGTCCAGATGCCGATCACCAGCGCGAGGGCCACCAGCGCGATCCACGCCGAGGCAAATGCAGGGTGGCGCGCGAACTCCCAAAGAGTCAATACGGCGTTGACGCCGAGAACCGGCAACGCGAAAAAGTGGAACTCGGGAATGTACCGCCGGTGACTCGCGTAAGTCTGAAGCCGATCTGCCATCGTCGCTCCGTGTTGTTTTGTTACGATCTGGGGAAACTTGCGCCGGCGCGGAAGTGGGCGCGACCGGAAATCTCTCTGGCTATGCGATCTGCCGCTCGGCCTCACGCGCGTACCGCTTGAGCCTGGCCACCATCGCGTTGAGCCCTGGCTCACGAGATGCGAGTCCGATGCTTTCCATCAATTGGCTGACGAAGTCGGCCGGGATACCCAATGTCGTCGACGGCGGCTGACCGTTCACCGCGGCGAAGATGATCGCCAGCACCGCCGCAATGGTAGGCGACTGCCTCACGTTGAGATCCGCGTAAAAGTAGATGCGCCCGTCACGCACTTCGGGGATGATGTCCACGCGAGTCTGGCACTCGGGTACGGTAAAAGCGCCGCGATCCAGATCCTTGAAGCGTTCGGGAAAAGCCTCGAGCCTTTTCGAGTATTGCACGAGCGCCTGCATCTTCTCTTCGCGTCCCATCGAGCGAAACAGTCGCAACACCCGATCGATCGACGGTGGCAATTCCGCGCCCGATGTCGTCGGAATACTCTCCATTTCGGCAATCTAATTAGCTTTCGCCGTTCAGATCATCAACTGCACGGAGAGCGGATGCCAACGAGAAAAGCGACCGCCACCTGGGAAGGCGGACTCAAGACGGGTAAGGGAAGCTTCAAGGGCGAGAGCGGGGGAGTCGGCGGACAATTCAATTTCAGCTCGCGCTTCGAGAGCGGAGTCGGCTCAAATCCCGAGGAGCTGCTAGCCGCGGCCGAGGCAGCCTGCTTCAGCATGGCACTCAGTGCGGGACTCGAGAAGAATGGAACACCGCCCACCAAAGTCGAAACGACGGCGGCCTGCACCATTCAGGTGGTGCCGGGCGGATTCGGAATCACGACCATGAAGCTCAACGTGCAGGCGACCGTTCCCGGGATCGACAAAGTGAAATTCGATCAGATCGCGCAGGAGACGAAGGAAGGATGCCCTGTATCCAAGGCGCTAAAGGGGAATGTCGATTTACAATTGGAGGCAAGGTTGGTCTAGCGCTTCCCGCTTCCCGCTCTATCTCGAGTAGTTCCTGATCTTGCTCTTGAGCAGCTCTCCGTTCGAGAAGATAATCTGCTCGCCCGAGTCGCTGCGCACGCGCGTGGTCTTGAGTCCTATGCTCTCGACCTTGCCCCGATAGTTCTCCACCGAGATCTGATCGCCGATGACGAAGGGTTTGTCGGTGACGATGGCGATTGCGGCGAGAAGGTCGCCGAGGATGTTCTGAACCGCCAGCGCGACGGCAAGACCGCCGATGCCGAGTCCGGTGAGCAGGGTCCGGATCTGGACGTGATGCGCGGAAAGCGCGACGATGCCAAGGATGATCCAGATCGTAACACGCGCGAGCGCGCCCAGCGCCTTGTAGGTGGTGATATTCGCGCCTTCCGTCGCATGAACCGAGACGTAGCGCTGCAAGTAGTAGCTGATGATGATGTTGGCCCAGACCACTCCCTGCATGAAGAGCGCGAGGGTGGTGGCGATTCCTACCCATCTCTCCTGGGTGTCCGAAAGATCGAGCAGCCTCGGCACGAACGAGGCGAGGAACGCAATGAGCAGGAAGAGCGATCCACGAAGGATCTTGATCGCCAGGGTGTTCTTCATCCGTCAGTAATGGTGGGAATCATCACGGGTTACTGACTGATTGATGGGCTTAACTGCAACTGAAGACGACCCGCTAGGAGCTGCCGGCGGAGCAGCTCGGAGCTTCGAGCCGCCTCGAGGCTGCCAGCCGCTCCGCTCATAGCTCTGAGCGGGTCGTCTTCAGTTGCATTTGTAGTTACTCGCTAGGCTCCCCTCGCCAGCGGAACTTCTTCCATAGCCTCGCAGGCGTCGCAGTTGTTGCACCGCCAATCAGCGTCGACCTCCTCGCCGAAATGCTCGAGGATATAGCGGGTCCGGCATTGGGTTGTCTGGCAGAACTGGATCATGGTGCGGAGCTTTTCCTGATCCATGGCGCGACGCTCTTCGTAGTCCTGGAGGTCCGCGCTCAGGTCG
>DASYIM010000222.1:0-1732 GCA_035997625.1 Gemmatimonadaceae bacterium | reverse complement strand
GATTTTCAGACCTACCGTGCTGTTCATTTCGTCGGCAGTAAAGACAACTACTTCCAGGCGAAGGACACGGCCGAGGATCTCGTGCAGATGCTTCGGCCCCCCGCTTAGCGGCCTTACGAGTCGAGTCTCGTCCCGGGTACTGCCCGCACATGCGGACGGCGGCATGCTTCCTGTACTTCTCGATCCCAAATCAGCTAGAGGACGAGATGAAATCCAACTGGGAGCATCAGAAGGAAGCCATTACGACCGATCAGAAATTCAGGGTCGACGACGAGCACATCCTCGAGGAAGACAAGCGCCACCTGAAGGAATCGGAAGAGCACCCCGACGTGATTCCGACGAAGCGAAAAAGATCGAAAGTCGACCAAGACGAGGGAGACTAAATCCTCACCTTTTCAACCGGTGCTCGGAGCTCCAAGCCGCTCCGCTCGCAGCTCCTCGCTGGTCGTCTTCAGTTAGCCCTCAGGCAACTCGCGACGTAGGCTGCTCTCGCGGCCCGATTGAAGGAACCGGCCGTCCGCGCGCCCGCGCGTAGAGCCGGCGCGTGAGATTGCGGGTCCTCTCCGGGAGTTCGTCGAAGTAGGTGTAGAACACCGGCGTCACATACAGCGTGACCAGCTGCGAGAAGGCGAGTCCTCCGACCACCGCGATACCGAGGGGACGTCTGGCTTCCGCGCCCGCCCCGCGACCGAGCGCGATGGGCAGCGTCGCCATCAAGGCGGCCATGGTCGTCATCATGATCGGCCGGAATCTCACCACCGCCGCGTGCACGATCGCCTGGGCCGGCGGTATGTGCTCGCTGCGCTCCGCCTCGAGCGCGAAGTCGATCATCATGATGGCGTTCTTCTTCACGATGCCGACCAGCAATATCAGTCCGACAAATCCGTAAACGTCGAGCGGCATCCGGAAAATCCACAAAGCGATCAAAGCGCCGAACGCCGCGAACGGCAATCCGGTGAGAATCGTCGCCGGGTGAATGAAGCTCTCGTAGAGAACACCCAGCACCATGTAGATGACGAAGATGGCCAGGATGAGAAGCGCCAGCAGTCCCTGTTGGCTGGCCTGGAACGCCTGGGCTGTTCCGGAGAACTGTGTCGTGATTTCGGACGGAACGATCTGCGAAGCGGCGGCTTCAACGGCCGCGGTTGCCTGGCCCAGCGCGACGCCCGGCTTCGTGTTGAACGAGACCGTAACCGACGGCAACTGGCCGGAGTGGGTGATCGACAGCGGGCCGACGTTCTGAGTCAGATTGGCCACCGCGCTCAGCGGTACCAGATCGCCACGGTCTGAGCGGACGTACAGCATTCTCAGCGCGTTGATATCCTGCTGGAACTGGGGCAGCAGCTCCATCACCACGCTGTACTGATTGTTGGGCGTATAGATCGTCGAGACCTGTCTCGATCCATATGCGTCGTACAGCGCCGTCTCTATCTGTTGCGCGGAAACCCCGAGCGACGACGCGCGATCCCGATCGATGGAGACGATGACCTGCGGGTTGGCGATCTGCAGGTCGCTGGTGACGTCCTGGATCTGCGGAATGGTTCTCATCCTCGCCTCGAGGCGCTTGGCGGCCGTGTCGAGCGCTTCGATGTCCGGACTCTGCAGCGTGAACTGGTATTGGCTCTTGGCCGAGCGTCCGCCGATCTGAATCGCCGGCGGAACCGTCATGAATACATTGAGGCCGGGAATTCCCGATAGCTTGGGCCGCATCTCATTGACGATCTCGTCCGCG
>DASYIM010000221.1:0-4119 GCA_035997625.1 Gemmatimonadaceae bacterium | reverse complement strand
CGGCGCAACGCTTCAAGAGCGGCCAACCGCTTCAGTCTGTGACGAGTCGGCCAGAGGTGAGCATCCTCGTGCCGGCCAAGGACGAAGCCGAAAATTTGCCGCTGTTCATGGAACAGGCGCGCGATGCCTTTGCATCCGCCGACCACCGCTACGAAGTCATCGTGATCGACGATGGCTCCGTCGACGATTCGTGGAAGGTGCTGCAGCGGCTCGGAGAGGAGTATCCATTTCTTCGGTCGGTCCGCCATGCATCACGACGAGGAATCGCCGACGCTCTGCGAACAGGCTACCTCCATTCGCGTGGAGACGTCCTCGTATTCTACCCGGCCGACCTCCAGTACAAACCGGAGGACATTCCGCGCCTGGTTGCACCCATTCTCGCCGGCGAGTCCGACATGGTCGCCGGGTACAAGGAAGGGAAGTACGAGAAGGCTTTCGTCTCCGGTATTTACAACAGGCTCAGTCGCTCGCTCTTCAAAGTCGGCGTGCGAGACCTCAATTCGGTAAAGGCGTACCGTCGCGAAGTGATGGACGCGCTTCCCGACAGGCCGGATTGGCATCGCTACATGGTCGTGATGGCAGCAGCCAACGGATTCTCGCTCTCGGAGGTCGCCGTGCCGCTCTATCCGCGCAATGCGGGAGCATCGAAGTTTGGGATCGGCCGCATACCCGTCGGCGTCCTCGATATGCTTGCCGTATGGTTCGAGCTCCGCTTTGCCAGGAAGCCGCTGCTGCTCTTCGGACTCCTTGGCGCCGCTCTTTTCATGATTGGCGTCATCGTCGGAATCGTTGCCATCCTCTATCGTGTTATTGGGGGTGTTGGCTTCCGGCCGTTGGTGAATCTCGTCGAGACCTGCGTCACCGTTGGAAGTGTATTCTTTGCCACCGGTCTGCTCGGCGAGCTCATCGCCGCCCAGCGCGCCGAGCTTAGCCAGCTGCGCTCGCGGGTCGAAGATCTCTCACGGGAACACGACGCCTCCGAATCCTGAATAAATGAAAGTCCTGTTTCTCACCCACTCGTTCCCTCGATCGGAGGGAGACGCCGCCGGCTCGTTCGTTCTGCGACTGGCCGTAGCGCTGCTCGGTGAAGGGGTGAATGTGCGTGTCGTCGCACCCGCCGCCCAAGGTGTGCCGGAAGCGGATGAAATCGAAGGCATCCGCGTCGAGCGGTTCAGATACGCCCCCCGCAGATTCGAGCGCCTCGCCTATACCGGCAACATGGCCAACGACGTCGCTTCGTCGTGGACGGCCAAACTGGCGTTGGTGGGATTTCTCGGGTCCGACTTCGCGCGCGCGGTGCGAGTGAAGCGAAATTTCGAGCCGGATCTGATCCATGCTCACTGGTGGTTTCCCAACGGCGTGGTCGGAACCTGGGTCGGCGGTCTCGGCCACATTCCGCTCGTCACCACTCTGCATGGCACCGACGTTCGTCTCGCGCGGACGGTGGGCGTAGCGAGGCCGCTGTTCAGTCACGTGCTCAAGCACTCTGCCGCCGTCACCACCGTCTCGCGCTGGTTGAGAGATGAAACGGAAGCGCTCGTCCCGGGTGTCAAGCCAATGGTGGCGCCGATGCCGGTGTCAACCGATCTGTTCGAGCCCTCTGATCGGCGCGATGGAGCTCGGCTTCTCTTCGTCGGCAGGCTGAACGAACAGAAGGGCCTCGAACATCTGCTGCACGCGGTGGCGGCGATGAAACGGCCGGCCCAGCTCGACGTCGTCGGCGACGGCCCCGGCCGAGCGGCGCTGGAGCAGCTCGCGGGAAACCTCGGTGTCGACTCACGCATCACATGGCACGGTCAGCTTCCCCAATCGGCGCTTCCCGCGCTCTACCAACGTGCCGGGGCGGTTGTCGTCCCGTCGGTCGATGAAGGACTGGGGCTGGTCGCCGTGGAGGCCTTGTTGTGCGAGACGCCGGTGGTCGCTTTCGACTCCGGTGGTCTGCGGGATGTGATTCAGCACGACAAGACGGGATTGCTGGTGAAACCAGGCGACCGCGCCGCGCTCGCGGCAGCGCTCGATGACTTGCTGTCGAGCGATGGGCGTGGACGGCAGTTGGGCAGGGCAGGACGTCTCTACGCACTCTCTGCCTTCGCGCCCGAGTCCGCGGCGCGTCGCTACGCAGAGATATACAAACAGGTTCTTGGCGCTCACGCGTCGTAGTCTTTTCAAGGTCGCGCAGTGGATCTTCGCGGCCGTTGTGCTCTTTTTCGCCGCGCACTCCCTCGCCACCCAGTGGGCCAAGCTCGAGTCGCGCCTGCCCCACGTCCAGTTCCAGTGGCAATGGATCGCCGCGGCCACCGTGATCGTCCTCGTCACCTACGCGCTTCTGATCGAAGGATGGCGCCGCGTCCTTGTCGCCTGGGATTCACACCTTCCGTTTGGTGACGCCGCGCGGATCTGGTTCCTGTCGAACCTCGGCAAATACGTCCCCGGCAACATTTGGTCACTCACCGCGATGGGCGTGATGGCGCGCCGGCGCGGGTTGTCAGCAATTGCCGCGGCGGGATCATCGGTCATCATGCAAACGGTGAGTCTGGCCACTGGCACCGCGATAGTTATGGTGACGGGCGCGAAGTTGCTCGGGCAGCCGTTGCTCGTTGGAGCCTCCGTCCTGATTCTGGTGGCGGTGCTGCTGGCCGCTCCGCGTTTTCTCCCGCCGCTCGCCAATTGGATAGGCGGCCTGATTGGGCGGGACATAACGCCGCCCACAGTCCCAGCCACAAGTATCTGGATTGCCGCGGCAATCAGCACGCTTTCGTGGCTGTTCTACGGCGTCGCGTTCGCGCTATTCGTCCACGGCGTCCTTGGTTCCGCGACAGGGGAGTTGTCTTCGTACATCGCGGTTTACACCGCCGCCTATATCCTTGGGTTCATCTCGCCGATCGCCCCCGCCGGCCTGGGAGTGCGGGAGTTTACCCTCGCAGCGTTCATGACCCAGCTGGGCCTGGCCAACGAAGCTGACGCCGCGCTCGTAGCTATTGGAGCGAGGTTGTGGCTTACCATCGTCGAGTTGGTACCCAGTGGGTTGTATATTGCCGCGGGGCCCAATCGAAAGTCTTTACCGAACTGATCACCATGGCTCAACGGCGAGAAAAGTCGTCACCTCGGCAAGCTCCAGTCTCCGCCAATGACATCGCGGCGCTTCCGGCGCCGCGTTTCGCGTTTGGCTGGGCGGCGCTCGTCTACGCAATCGGCACACTGTCACTTGCGTACCCGGCGCTGGCCGGACGATTCCTCGTAAACCCACACAGCGACCAGTACATAGCCGGCTACGCATTTCGCGAGTTTGCTGCGAGCACACTGAGGGCGTCGGGGCACTTTCCGCTCTGGAACCCGTATCTGTTCGGCGGAATGCCGTACGTCGCTGCCATGCACGGTGACATTTTCTATCCGACTTTCCTCCTGCGGATGGTAATGCCCACCGACGTGGCGATGACGTGGGGTTTCATCATCCACGTCTTCCTGTCGGGCCTGTTCACATACGGCTTTTTGCGCGCGATCGGCTACGGTTTTTATGGCTCGCTTGTCGGTGGCATCGCGTACATGATGAGCGGACAGATTGCGTCCTCCGTTTCGCCCGGGCACGACGGAAAGCTGTTTGTGAGTTCTCTTTTCCCCCTAGGCCTATGGTTGCTTTACCGCGCAATTCGCGGCGGAAAAAACTGGGCCTGGGGAGCCTTCGCGCTCATCGTCGGCCTGGCGGTGCTCAGTCCTCATCCGCAACTGCTTCAGTATCTGTTGCTCGCCTGCGGCGCTTACGCGCTCTTTCTCACCTTTACTACGATCGATGGAGTAAAGCTCCCTCGGAACACGGCGGTCTCGCGGCTTGGCCTGGCCTTGCTCTCGGTGGTTGTTGGCCTGGCGATCGGAGCGGTTCAGTACCTGCCGGTCCGCGAATACGTGAAGTGGTCGCCGCGGGCGGGCGGCCTGTCGGACTATCGCATTGCCACGAGCTATGCGTGGCCACCGGAAGAAGTATTGAATGCGTACCTGCCGCAGTTCTCCGGCATGCTCGACAACTATTGGGGAAGAAACGGAATCCATCTGCATAGTGACTATGTGGGTGTGGTAGTACTCATGCTGGCGGGATTGGCTTTCTCCGGACTTCGTAGTGATCCG
>DASYIM010000220.1:0-32967 GCA_035997625.1 Gemmatimonadaceae bacterium | reverse complement strand
GCGAAGCGCCCCTCGATTTCGAGGGGCGCCGTGACAATTTGGCAGAAGCGGGAGGAAACTCCTGCCTAATCCATCAACTCCCCCGCTGTCACCTCTCTTACCTCGCCGATATCCACCCGGGAACCGGTCACCATCCCTTTGAGGACCTCGAACAGCACCACCGGGCGCGGCTTGTTCACCTTCATATATGTAGCGCTCTCGGCTTCCACCATGATAAGGGCAATACGCGGGTCGTTGGGTCCGCCGTCCATGTCGCCCCCCTGGTCTCCGAACCAGGCCTTCCAGTCTTCCTTGTAGAGCTGGCGGATTCTGGATCTGCTCTTTGAGACATGGGCGACGCCGGAGACCGATACCCATTCCCGCGTCTTGCTGTTGTAATAGGCGCAATTGACATGCGGATCCAGCAAGAGCTCGTCGAGCTTGTGGGTTTCGACGTCGGTCACGAACCAGAGGTCGGTGCCTTCGATGCGATCCTGCGTCGCCATCGGCCTGGAGACGAGCTGGCCATTGGGGCGGCGCGTAGTGAACATCGCGGTCTCGATGCCCTGGATCAGGTCGTAGAGATCGTCGATTTTTTTCGAGGGAGTCATACCCGTTTTAGTGTGCAGAAGACATGCCCTGAAACGAGAACGGGGCACACTCTCGTGCGCCCCGTTCCGTAACCCTGCTGCCTGAGCCCTGGCGCGCTCTCGTAAACGGCACGTGGAGCGTTCTCTGACCCTTCTTCTTTTTCACCTCGTTGACGGCAGCGTCGGCTGGCTACCCGGCTGGATCGTTAGAGCCGTTCTCCACCCATCAGAACGGCCATGATGGCCTTCTGGATGTGGAGCCGATTTTCGGCCTCGTCCCAGACCCTGCTCTGCGGTCCATCGATTACTTCGGGGGCCACATCCTCGCCCCGGTGGGCAGGCAGACAGTGCAGGAAGATCGCGTCCTTGTTCGCACGACGCATCAGCGCGTTATCCACTACAAAGCCTTTGAACGCCTTCTCGCGCACCTTCTGCTCCTCTTCCTGGCCCATCGACGCCCAGACGTCGGTGTTGATGACGTCGGCCTTTGACGCTGCCTCGGCGGGATCGCGGACGACGCGCACTTTCGCCTTCGACTGCGCCCGCTTCAGAATAGTCGCGTCGGGGTCGTAGCCCTCGGGGCAGGCCAGCGTGAGGTCGAAACCGAGGACGTAGGCGGCGTTGATCCAGGAATTCGCCATGTTGTTGCCGTCTCCGATCCAGGCGACGTGCTTGCCCTTGTAGCCCCCCAGGTGCTGCTTGACGGTAAGGAGGTCCGCCAGTACCTGGCACGGATGAACGAGGTCGGTGAGTCCGTTGATGATGGGGACGTCCGCGTACCGCGCCAACTCCTCCACTTCCGAATGCGCGAAAGTCCTGATCATGATGCCGTCGACGTAGCGCGAAAGCACGCGAGCGGTGTCGGCGATCGGCTCGCCGCGTCCGAGCTGGACGTCGCGGGGGGAGAGGAACAGCGCGTGGCCACCAAGCTGCCAGGCTCCCACCTCGAAGGAGACGCGGGTGCGTGTCGACGATTTCATGAAAATCATCGCCAGCGATTTTCCGGCGAGCGGCTTCTTCGTGTATTTGCCGGCGCGCATCCGCTCGGCCAGCGCAAAGAGCTTGTCGAGCTCCTTTGCGGAGAAGTCTGGAATCTGCAGCAGGTCGCGGTGGGGGCGTTCGCGGCGCGTAGAAGGGGCTTTTCGGGGCATGTGAGTTGCGCGGGCTGGTGAGTTGCTGTGCAAAGCATGAAATATATCATGCACGGCATTTCCTCTTCTCAGAGAGCGTCCATGTCACGAATGATTCGTCTGCTATCGGCGAGTATGGCGATTGTCGCGTTCTCGTCCTGCAATGATTCGACTGGTCCTGCCGGAGGGGGAAGTCCGCTTCCACCAGGTCTCACCCTCAAGCTCGATCCGTTTGTAACAAGCGGACTCAGCGCGCCCGTCTTCTTCACCCAGCCGTTGGACGATGGAAGGATCTTTGTAGTCGAGCAGCCGGGCCGCATCCGGCTAATCAAGAACGGAGTCCTGCAGACGACCCCGTTCATGGATATCACAAGCAGAGTTCTGTACGGCGGAGAACGCGGACTCTTGAGCGTCGCATTTCACCCGCAGTACGCGACCAACCATTTCTTCTACGTTTATTTCACGACGCAGACAAACGGCGACATCAGAATCGAGCGGTTCACGACTACCACGAATCCCGACGTGGCCGATCCCGCGACGACGAAGCTGATTCTCACCACCTCCCATTCGGCGCAAGCCAACCACAATGGCGGTCTACTCAGCTTCGGCCCGGACGGAATGCTCTACGCCGGGTTGGGGGACGGCGGCGGCGGCGGTGACCCCTTCGGCAACGGCCAGAATTTCAACGCACTGCTCGGGTCGCTCCTGAGGCTGGATGTCGATCACGGGGATCCTTACGCAATCCCCACCGACAACCCGTTCGTCGGTCAGGCGAACCATCGCGGCGAGATTTGGGCGAAGGGACTGCGGAATCCCTGGCGGTACTCCTTCGACGCACCCAGCGGAAATCTCTACATTGCGGATGTCGGTCAGAATGCCCACGAAGAGGTCGATGTGGTCGCCGCCAACAAGGCCGGCGTCAACTACGGGTGGAACACCATGGAAGGGGCGAGCTGCTACAACGCCACCACCTGCAATCAGACGGGACTACAGCTCCCGGTGATCGACTACGGCCACAACGGCCCATGCTCGATCACCGGTGGCTATGTCTATCGGGGAACGGCGATCGATGGGCTGCAGGGCCATTACCTGTACTCGGATTATTGTGCGGGATTTCTGAAGAGTTTCCGGTTCGAGAATGGCGCGGCAGTCGATCAGAAAGACTGGGGCCTTACTTCGACCGAGGTCACATCCTTCGGGCGTGACTTCAGCGGTGAGTTGTATCTGATCTCCCGAAACACCATTCTCAAGATCGTGAAGGGAAGCTGAGCGTTTCTATTCAGCAACGGCTGGGGGTCGCATGAATAATCGCGCGATTCGGTGCGGACTGGCTGTCTGCGCGTTGGCCGCATCTTCCGGTCTCGGTGCGCAGGATGCGGGCTCCGAGCTACGCATCAAGCTCCGTCCCACCGATGGCTCGGTTGTCAGCGGCGCACTGGTGGCGCTACTCGACGCCCGGGACAGTGTCGTGACGGAGGGCCTGGCGAGCTATGAGGGCGTTCGCGTGCTCTTTGCTCCTCGTGGGGCGTACCGAATCCGCGTCAGGCGAATCGGATATCTGCCGTTCGTATCCAGCGAGCTCTCGCTCCCTCGCGCCGGAGAGCTGGTCCTGAACGTCGAGAGCCCGCGAGTGATGCTCGAGAGCATCGTCGTCACGTCGACGTCGCAGTGCTCCCGCAACGATCCCAACGCGCAGGCGTTGTCGACGGTCTGGGACGAGATCGCCAAGGCGCTCCGCTCCAGCCAGCTCACCCTTGACGATCTTCGCGGGCTGGGCCGCGCCCACAAGTACCGTCGCGAGCTTTCTACGAATGGCAGAGTCATCGCCGGTGACAGCAGTGAGTTCGCGATCAGCAACCGCCGGCCGTTCGGATCGATCGACCCGGGTACGCTCGCCACCGAAGGCTACGTGATTGGCGACCAGGACAAGGGCTGGACCTACTACGGCCCGGATGAAACGGTCCTGCTCTCCGACCCGTTTGCGGCTACCCACTGCTTTCGGCTGGTGCGCCAGCGCGACCGGCCAGCGCAAATCGGCGTCTCCTTTGAGCCAGCTCCCGATCGAAAGATCGCCGACATAAAAGGCGTCCTCTGGGTCGATCAGAAAACGTCGGAGCTGAGGGAGATCAGCTTCCGCTTCGTGAACGCGGGACCGATGACGCGCTACGAGGCCGGCGGTTTTACGCGCTTCCGCCGGGCGCCTTCGGGCGCATGGCTCGTCGACGAATGGAAGCTCAGCGCGCCCAGACTGGAGCTGAGAGAAGCCCCCAACGTCACCGTCTACGGGATCGCGAAAATAGATCGACTGCTGGTCGTGATCGGCCGGCTCGACACCGGCGGCGGAATCATAGGGCCGGAAACGGCGGAGCGTACGTCGCCGTAATGACGTCTCGGAGGTGACACGATGATTCGAAAGCTCAAATCGGGGCAGTACCGTCTCTACTCACGCAAGAAAAATCCAAAGACGGGCAAGCGAAGGAATCTCGGCACTTTCAGGAGCCTCGCCGCGGCCAAAAAGCACGAGAGGGCTGTTCAGTTCTTCAAGCGAGCGTAGCCGCACAGCGATAACTTGTTGTCATGTCACAGGGCCCGCAGCTCCAGCCGAGTGACCTTGGCGAGCCGCCATTCGCCCTCACGTCGTCGCTCGCCGACCGTTACACGATAGAGCGACTCCTCGGACAGGGTGGTATGGCCACCGTTCATCTGGCCGAGGAGCGCAAGCACAACCGCAAGGTGGCGATCAAGGTCTTGCGGCCGGAGCTTTGCGCATCGGTCAGTGCGGAGAGATTCATGCGCGAGATCGGCATCGCCGCGCGCCTTTCGCATCCGCACGTGCTCCCCCTCATCGACTCCGGCGAATCCGGCGGCTCACTGTACTATGTGTCGCCGTACGTGCCGGGCGGGTCGCTTCGCGACAGGCTCAACCGCGAGAAGAGTCTTCCCATCGACGACGCCGTGCGGATTCTGGACGAAATCGGCGCCGCCCTCGACTACGCGCATCGCAACGGCTATGTGCATCGCGATGTGAAGCCTGAGAACATCCTCTTCGCCGACGATCATGCCCTGCTCTCGGATTTTGGTATTGCGCAGGTCCGTGCCAGCCCGGACAATGTCGGCGAGTCACTGACGCTCGCCGGTCTCGCGCTTGGCACACCCGAGTACATGAGCCCGGAACAGGCGGCGGGCGAGAGCGCGGTGGGCGTTCCCGGAGACATCTATGGTTTGGCCTGCGTGTTCTACGAGATGCTGGCCGGTGAGCCGCCTTTAAGGGGAGCCACGCCGCGGGCGACGATGGCCAAGCAGGTAACCGAGCGAGCGCGTCCGCTACGCGCGCTGCGGCCCGATGCCCCCCCGGGTTTCGAGCGCGTGCTGGAGAAGGCGCTCGCCAAGAATCCGGCCGAGCGTTACGCGACGATTGCCGAGTTCTGTGAAGCGGTGAACCGCGCCAGGTCGGAGCCCAGTCGGCCGTTCACGATGACCGCGCGCAGCATTGCCGTGCTGCCGTTCGTGAACTCCAGCCCCGACCCGGACAACGAGTATCTCAGCGATGGAATCACCGACGAGCTGATCAACGCGCTGGCGAAAGTCGAGGGCCTCCGTGTCGCATCGCGCACGTCGGTGTTCGCTCTGAAGGGAAAAGCGCAGGACGTGCGCTCGATCGGCGCGGTGCTCGAGGTATCAGAGGTGCTTGAGGGCACCGTTCGTCGCTCCGGCGACAATCTCCGGATCACGGCTTCTCTCATTTCTACCGACGATGGGCGCTTGATGTGGTCGGAGCGGTACGACCGCAAGTTGCACGACGTCTTCGCGATCCAGGACGAGATCTCGCGAACGATCGTAACGACGCTCCGCTCGACATCCTTCGCCGATCTGGAGGCGCCGGCGACCGACCGCCACACCGACAACGTCCAGGCCTACGGCCTGTATCTGCGCGGCCGCTACGCGTGGAACAAGCGCACTTCGGAAGGAGTCACCGAAGGAATCCGGTACTTCGAGGGAGCGATCGCGCTCGACCCGAACTACGCGCTCGCATACACCGGCCTCGCCGATTCGTACTCACTGCACCTCGATTACAGAAACGTCGCGGTGCACGAGGGACATGGGAAGGCAAAATTCTACGCCCGCAAAGCGATCGCGCTGGACGAGTCGCTGGCCGAGGCCCACGCATCGCTGGCGTGGAGCCTCTTCATCTACGACTGGCGCTGGGACGAAGCGGCCCGGGAGTTCCGCCGCGCCATCGAGCTGGATCCGCGATACGCGCCCGCGCATCAATGGTACGCGTTCCAGCTGGCATCGCAGGGTCGATTCGAGGAAGCGCTGATCGAAGCACACACGGCGCAGGAGAACGACCCTGCCTCGATCTCGGTGCGTCGCAGTCTCGGCTACTGCTACCTGTACGCGCGCAAATACGAGCAGGGTCGCTACCATCTCGACCGCGCCATCGCCATGAATCCGGAGGCGGAAGAGAGTTATCGCATTCAGGGATTGTTGCTGACGTTCGAAAAGCAGTACACCGCGGCGGAGCGGGTGCTGCGCGAGGGATTGGCGCTGGCGTCGGAGTATGGAACGACGACGAAGGCGACACTGGCTTATTCGCTGGCGCAGGCCGGCGATCCCTTGATGGCAACCGAGGTAGCGGCGGAGCTGCTGGAGCGCCACAAGACCGAATATGTGTCGCCCGTCGATCTGGTCATGGTTCATGTGGCAATCGGGGACAAGGAGAAGGCGCTCGATTGGGTCGAGCGCGCCATCGACGAGCGTCGCGGCTGGGCTGCCTACCTGCGCGTCCATCCCGTCATCGATTCCCTGCGCAGCGAGCCGCGGTTCGACGCTCTTGTCAAGCGAATGGCGTATGACAAGCCTGCCGCCCCGCAGTTGTCGGACGCCGTTTGATTCCTGGCACTCACCATCTGATGAGGGTACGTATGCGTCGCATCGCACTGTTTTTCGCGGCCGCCGCGCTGTTATCCGACCGCCCGTCGAGTTACTGAGCTTCCCTGATGTTCAAATGGATAATGCGATTGTTGTCAGCAGCGGTAGTTGCTGTTGTGGTGTTCGGATTGTGGGCGCGAAAGCACTACGATTCGACGAGCAGCCCGCCCACGGCCTCGAGCACGTCGACGGGCGCTAACACCGCGCTGCCTCCGAGAGCGGGGCCGCTGGCGACGACATGTGGCGAGCCAGTACTGAGCGACGGTGGTGTCGGCAAAGTGCGCATCGGTACACGGGTCGATTCCGTAGAAAGCCAGTGTCGTGTGTTGAAGGACGCGGTGCAACCCGGGCCGGAAGGGATGACAGAACGGAGAGTCACCGTCGGTTTCGCTGAGGACTCACTTGAAGCCGAGATCGTCGACGATCGAGTGTGGCGGCTCGACATCACGTCACCTCGATTCCGCACTGCGGATTCGCTCGCAGTCGGCTCGACTCTTGGCGACTTGCTGAGACATGGCCGGGCGCGGGGCGCGGTTGGCGAAGGAAGATTTTTTGTGCTTTCGTCCAACCACTGCGGACTGAGCTTCGAGCTGGCCGGTGGCATTCCGGCGGGCAAGTCTCGAACCTGGGACCAGAAAGAGCTTTCCACCCTCCCATTAACGACGAGGGTCAAACGAATACTCGTCGTGCGCCCCGATGAGAGCTGCCGCGCGCCCGAGGTCGTGATTATCGACCCAGCGCGATCCTGACGACTTCCTCGTAGCGCGCGGGCCCGGCTCCGAGGCGGCTGCGATACAGAATTATTGAATCGACGGTCATCACTGCATCGAAACGTGGCTTCCCGGCGATAAGGCCCGCCACAGACGACGGCGGGTCGATCCGGCTCAGCGTCAAGTGCGGTTTGAATTCCTTTGCCTCGGCGGCGAAGCCGGCAATTCTCGCCGCTGCCTCTGCGATCGCCGCCAGCTGAATCAATCGCTCGGCACCCTGATCGACTCCCAGCCAGAGGATTCTCGCTCGCTTCGGCTGCGGGAACGCGCCAAGCTCGCTGAAGCGAATCGTGAACGGCGCCCCACAGGTCGCGGTCTCGAGACAGTGGACGACCTGATCGCGCGCTTCGGGCGCCGTCGACCCGAGAAAGCGCAAAGTGAAATGCCAATTCTCGGCTGTAACCGGTTTGCCCGGCAAATTCCCGGGCAGCGATTTCTGAATCGCGCGCCGCGCGTCGTCAGAGAGTGGAACTCCGATGAAGAGACGTTCAGGCATTGGCCCCTTCGCGACCGTTTCTTCCAGGCTAGAGGATGTAGCGTCTCAGGTCTTCGTCGTCGGCGATGGTCTTGAGGCGGCTCCGCACACGCTCCTGATCGATGATCACGGTCTTCTCCCCGCTGTCGGGGAGTCCGTAAAGTATGTCCTCGAGCAGCGTCGTCATCACGGTGTGCAGGCGGCGCGCACCGATGTTCTCCATCCGGTCGTTGACGTGGGCGGCGATCTTCGCGATCTCGGCAATCCCGTCTTCGGTGAACTCGAGCCTGCCGCCATCGGCCTCGACCAGCGCTGAGTATTGCTTGGTAAGTGCGTTCTCCGGCTCGGTCATGATACGAACGAAGTCGGCTTCAGTCAGAGAGTTGAGCTCGACGCGAATCGGGAAGCGGCCCTGCAGCTCGGGAATCAGGTCGCTGGGCTTCGCGACGTGGAACGCACCAGCCGCCACGAACAGGACGTGATCCGTTTTCACCATCCCGTGCTTGGTCTGGACGTTGGACCCTTCGACGATGGGGAGGAGGTCGCGCTGGACACCTTCACGTGAGACATCCGGGCCGCCGGAGCTCGGCCCGCGCTGGCCCGCAATCTTGTCAATCTCGTCGAGGAAGATGATTCCCATCGTCTGCACTCGCTCCAGCGCGTCGGCAGTGACGTCGTCCTTGTTGATCAGCTTTTCCAGCTCCTCGGCGAGCAGAAGTCGGCGCGCCTCCGGGACTTTCACGCTCCGCTTTTTTTTTCGCTTCGGGAGCATGTCCTGGAGCATTTCCGACAGGTTGTCCATCCCTTCGGGCGCGCCCTGCGGCACCATCATGTCGAAGACCATGGGCGACTGTTGTGTGACTTCGATCTCGATTTCACGGTCGTCGAGCTGGCCGTCGTCGAGCAGCGCCTTCAGCTTCTCGCGGGTTCGCTTGTAGCGCACCTCCGAGGCGTCGGTCTCGGTAGAGACCGCGCCGCCGGGCGAGACGACGAAGAGATGCGCGCCACCTCCGGCCGCCGCGGGGGCGTGGCTGGCCTGTTTGATGTCGGGCGGAACCGGGAGCAGCAGGTCGAGCAATCTCTCCTCGACTTTCTGCTTCGCGACATCCTGCACTTCGGTCTCCCTCTCGGCGCGCACCATGTTGATGGCGCTCTCGACCAGGTCGCGCACCATCGATTCGACGTCGCGCCCGACGTAGCCGACTTCGGTGAACTTCGAAGCTTCGACTTTCACGAACGGAGCGCCGGCGAGACGCGCCAGCCGGCGGGCGATCTCCGTCTTGCCGACGCCGGTGGGGCCGACGAGGATGATGTTGTTCGGGGAGATTTCCTCGCGGATCTGCTCCGGCGCACGCTGGCGGCGCCAGCGATTCCGAAGCGCGATCGCCACGGCTTTCTTCGCATCGGCCTGGCCAACGATATAACGATCGAGCTCTTCGACGATCTGCTTCGGTGTGAGACCGGCCAGGCGTTCCAGCGCCGCCTGAGTGCGTGGCGATGCCATCAGGTCGGCTCCAGCACCGTGATGTTGGCGTTGGTATAGACGCAGATCTCGGCGGCGATTTCCAGGCCGCGTTGCACTATCTCGCGAGCCGACAGCTCGGTGTTCTGGACGAGTGCGCGCGCGGCGGCAAGCGCGTACGAGCCACCGGAGCCGATGGCGAGGATGCCGTCATCGGGCTCGATGATGTCGCCCGTGCCCGAGATGATGAAGCCATGCTCGCGATCGGTGACGGCGAGCAGAGCTTCGAGCCGACGTAGAACGCGGTCGCTGCGCCAATCCTTGGCGAGCTCCACCGCTGCGCGCTGGAGATTTCCCGGATAGCGCTCGAGCTTCTCCTCGAACTTCTCGAAGAGAGTGAACGCATCGGCGGCGGCGCCGGCAAATCCGGCGACCAGCTTGCCGCCGTGAAGAGAGCGCACCTTCTGGGCGTTCGACTTCATCACCGTCTGGCCAACGGTGACCTGGCCGTCGCCACCAAGCGCGACCCGGCCGTTCTTGCGAACGGCTAGAATGGTAGTCGAGCGGATGCGCTCCCGGCTCATCGCTTGAAAATAACAGCCTCGACGGGGTTAGGCGCGTCAGGGAAGGCTCCAGATGCGCCCTCTTCTTGCATTTGGTAGGGGCATGAAGCTGGAGCAGTTCCCGATTCTCCTTGGTGTCCTGGTCGCCCTCTTCGGGTTGACCATCCTCCTCGATGCCTGGCAGGCAGGTGGCGTTGCTCCGCTCCGTGAGCGCCGCCGCCGCAAGCGCGCGGTGCCCAACAAGGGCGGACAGACCCTGGTCGCAGCAGGAACCTTGTGCATGGCCGCGGCGCTGATCGGGCGCGATACGTGGCGCTGGGGAACCATCAGCGTGCTGACCGGGAGCGCCCTGCTTGTAGTCGGTGCGATCATGAATCGCACGTACCTGCGCGAGGTGCTGCTGTTTCGGGGAGCGGCGAGGCGGGGAGAGGGAGATCAGAATTCGCGGCTCAAGCAAACGCCGCCGAAAACCAGAATCAGGTAGGTCGCGGGTCTAAACGCCGCCGTACCATTCGTAGCCCTGATCCGACCAGTACCCGCCATTCATCCGGGGCATGAACACGATTTTCGTCAGGTACTTCGTGTTCTTGTAGCCAAGCTTGACGGGTGAGTACACACGCGCCGGCGCGCCGTGCGCCGGCTGGAGGGGCTTCCCATCCAATCCATACGCGACGACGGTCTGCTTGTGCATCGCGCTCTCGATATCCCAGCTCTCGTGGTAGTCGTCATCGAATGACTGGAAGTCAACGAAGCGCGCTTTCGGATCGGGCTGAACCAGGCGCGCCAGCTCGGTGAACGGAACTCCTGTCCAGGTCTCCACCGCGGTCCAGCCCTCGACGCAATAGTGGTTGACCCGATTGGATACCTGAGGGAGACGCTGCAGATCTTCGAGGCTTAGCCGCACAGGATTCGCGACGAGCCCGTCGACCTCGAGCGCCCACTTGCCGCGAACGCTTTCGTCCCACACCGGCACCACCGGAGAGACATAGTAGCTCGGCAGCTTGTTGCCGGCGTCGTTCGCGCCGGATTGCACGACGTCCATCGACGTATGTCGAAAGAGCTTTCGCTCCAGGACAAGGTTCTTGCGCTCGGCGTACTTGAGAAGCCTGTCGGCGGACTTCGGACCACGGGAGTCGCAGGCGACGAGAAGCGCGGCGGAAATGAGACCCGACCCGCGCGCGATGAATTCGCGCCGGCCGATTCCGTTGATAACGCGAAAGGTGCGCTCCGAGTTGCGAATGCTCACGTCGCCTCGCCTGGTGGCGGCGCTGCCGATGGCGGCGTCACCGGACGTCTCGGCCAAAGGTGGTAGAAAGGTCTGGCGTTTCGTACCTCGGGCGAGAAAGCAGGATTGTAGTTGCCTGTGATCATCGACGGAATGGAATACGGATCGACCGCGAAGACCATGAAGACGTGGGCGACGCTCAGAACCACGATTATCACCATGGCGATGAAGTGCCAGTATCGCGCCCACACGTACCCGCCGAATAGCGCTGTGTACGGGGCAAACTGAACGGGCTTCCAGATAGCGATGCCCGTGAGCACCGCGAATAATCCGGCCCATGGAAGCGCGAAGTAGGTGGCCTTTTGGAGCGCGTTGTGTTTGCCCTGATGGGGATGATCCTTGCGACGGAACGCGTAGAACTTGATCATCTGCCCGCTGTCGCGGATGTCTCCTTTGCGGGGAACCAGATCGCGCCACTCGCCGTGCAGATACACGAACGTCAGGTAAATGAGTCCGTTGACGACGAGCACCCACATCATCGCGAAGTGCCAGTGTCTGGCGCCGCCGAGCCAACCGCCGAAGGTGAGCCAGTCGGGAATCGGTTTGTGCTCGAACGGATAGCAGCAGAAGATCTCGCCCTTTCGCGCGAACGCCGGGTAAGCGTTGAAGATGCGCAATCCGCTGCCGACCATGATGATGATGGCGACGACGTTCACCCAGTGGGTGACGCGGACGATCCAGTGATGGCGCTTCCTTGGAGGCTGCGGTCCGGGCATCGGTGTCCTTTACATTGAGTCTACGCGCTCTTGATAGCAACCGAGAGGAACCATGTCGTACCTCCGCCGCGTGTCAGGAGAGTACGTGCGCCCCGGCGCAGGGCGCAGGCGATTTTAGAAGCTCAGGCGCGCGGGTGGGCCTTCTGGTAGACCTGCTTGAGCCGCTCGATGCTGGTGTGGGTGTAGATCTGCGTCGTCGATATCGAGGCGTGGCCCAAGAGCTCCTGCACCGCTCGCAGGTCCGCGCCGGCGTCGAGCAAATGCGTTGCAAAGGTATGTCGCAACGAGTGAGTCGAGAGTCCCGAGCTCTCGTCGATCTTGTCGAGAAACCCCTTTACCGCGTTCTGAATCGCTCGAACAGAGATTCGCTTGCCGAGGCTGCTCAAAAAGAAAGCGGTGCGATCGCCTTTTGGCCCTATCCCGCGCAGGAGCTCGTCGCGCTTCGACTCGTAGTTTCTGAGAGCGAGCTGCGCGTGATCGCCGAGTGGAACGATCCGCTCCTTTCTTCCCTTCCCGCGCACCTTCACCTGCTGTGACAGAAGATCGATGTCCATCCGGTTAATGCCGCGCAGCTCCGACAATCGCATCCCCGTCGAGTAGAACAGCTCCAGGATCGCGCAATTTCTGACATCGGAGAACTTTCCTTCCTGCGCCTTCAGCTCGGCGGACTGGAAGAGCAGCTCGATCTGCGCGCGATCGAGATAGCCAGGCAGGTACTTGTCCTGCTTCGGGGTGGTGACGCTGCGCGCCGGGTTCGCGTCAACAAGCTCGTTGCGATGGAGAAACCTGTAGAAGCTGCGCACCGCGGATAGACTGCGCGCGATCGATTTCTTGTTCAGCTTCCGTCGAGTCAGGTGGGCGAGAAATCCTCTGATCGCCAGTCGGTCGATTCCCTGCCACGACCATTCGCGCGCACCGTAATAACTCCCGAGGAAGGAAACGAACTCCTCCAGATCACGACGATAGGCAGTGATGGTGTTTGGGGAGACGTCACGCTCTTTGGCGAGGTGAGTGAGAAAATCTTCCACGGACGCCGGAGCGGCGTCGTCTTCGACGCGGGAATCAGCGAGCTGGCGCTTGCCGGCTTTGCTCACGCGCGCGCCGAGAGCGTGCCGGAGAGATTGTTGGCCTCGATCCAGGTCTGCATGTCGCGCAACGCCCTCTCCGCAAACAGCTCGCGTTTGCGCTTCTTGTCGCGAACGTGTTCCGGCAGCTCGTCCAGTAACCCGAAGTTCGCGTTCATCGGCTGGAAATGTTTTGGATCGGCCTCGCGCATGTAGCGATAAAGCGCCCCAAGCATTGTCGTGGGCGGTGGCACCACTGGCGCGTCACCTATAAGCAGCCGCGAGAGATTGATGCCCGCCAACAACCCCGTCGCCGAGCTCTCGGTGTAGCCCTCCACGCCGGTAATCTGGCCGGCAAACATGATCATCGGCTCGTCACGCGCCGAGAGATGCGGGGTCAACGCCGCGGGGGAATTCAGATAGGAATTGCGATGGATCGAGCCATACCGCAGAAACTCCGCCTGCTCCAGCCCTGGAATCATCTTCAGTACGCGCTGCTGCTCAGGAATCCGGAGGCGCGTCTGAAACCCAACCAGGTTCCACATCCGGCCGGCGCGGTCTTCCTGCCGCAGCTGCACCACTGCATGAGCATCACGACCTGTGCGCGGATCGCGCAATCCGACCGGCTTGAGAGGTCCGAAGCGCAGCGTGTCGCGCCCCCGCTTTGCCATGACCTCGACGGGCATGCAGCCCTCGAAGTACGGCACCTCGTCGAACTCGTGGCCGTGGTACTGGTCGGCGGAGAGAAGCGCGTCGAGAAATGCGTCGTACTGCTGCCGGGACATTGGACAGTTCAGATACGCCCCGCCGTCGTCCGCGCCATCCATCGTCTCTTTGCCGTAACGCGACGCGCGATAGGCAATCGACTCGTCGATCGATTCGCGGGCGACGATAGGCGCGATCGCATCATAAAACGCCAGCGCGCCGGTGCCGAGCCTGGCCTTGATTGACTCGGCGAGCTTGTCCGAGGTGAGTGGTCCGGTCGCGATCACACACGGCGCGCCAATGTCGGTCGCCTCGCCGCGAACGATCTCGATTCGAGGCTCGGAAACGATCCGCTCCGTGACCGCAGCCGAAAATACATCGCGATCCACCGCCAACGCACTGCCCGCCGCCACGCGAGCGGCGTCCGCCGCCTCGAGTATGGTCGAGCCGAGCAGACGCATCTCCGCCTTGAGCAAGCCGTGCGCGTTGGTCAGCTCGGTGCTCTTGAAGGTGTTGGAACACACCAGCTCGGCGAGCCTGTCGGTCTTGTGCGCCGGCGTCGTCACTACCGGCCGCATCTCGTGCAGTGTTACGTCGCAGCCACGCGAGGCGAGCTGCCAGGCGGCCTCAGAACCGGCGAGGCCGCCCCCGATGACGGTGACGCGCTGGGTCACACCGCCACGGCTTCAGTTTCCGGCGTGGGCGCGACGTCCCACTCGTTCGCGCACTTGATGCAGCGCCGGTAGTCGCCGCGGGCCTTGGTGAACTTGGACTCGGCGCCGACGTAGCCGCACTCCGGGCAGGTCTCCACCACCGGCTTGTCCCAGACGACGAAGTCGCACTTGGGATAATTGGAGCAACCGTAGAACGCCTTGCCGCGCTTCTTCGACCGACGAACCGCGATGTCGCCGCCGTCCTTCGGACATTTCACGCCGGTGGGCATCGAGCGAGTGCCGCGGCACTTCGGGAATTTGCTGCAGCCGAGGAATTCACCGGAGCGTCCATGCCTGATCACCATCGGCTCGCCGCACTCATGGCAGATCTCGTTCGTCGGCTGAGCCGGCTTGCGATCTCCGCGCAACGGCCGCGTGAACTTGCAGTCCTTCGGGTGCCTCTCGCAGGCGAGGAAAGGCCCGAAGAACCCGCCGCGTGGTACCAGCTTGCCACCACAATCCGGACACCTCTCCGTCTCGATCGCCGAGAGATCATGCGCTTCGCCGATCAACGCCTCGATGTCGGCGCTTTTTACAGACTCGGCAAACGGGCCGTAGAAATCACCGAGCATCTGTCGCCAGTTGACGTCGCCGTCCTCGATCTTGTCGAGGTCGGTTTCCATGTTCGACGTGAACTTGACGTTGAAAACATCGGGGAAGCTCTTGACCATCACCTTCTCGACCTGCTCGCCGAGGTGCGTCGGGAAGAACCGGCGCTGCTCGAGCTGCGCATATCGACGATCGACCAACGTCGATACGATCGATGCGTACGTAGATGGTCGCCCGATGCCGAGCCGCTCCAGCTCTTTCACCAGGCTTGCCTCTGAAAAACGGGGCGGAGGCTCGGTGAAATGCTGCGACGGCGTGATCGACCTGACCGGGATTTCCTCGCCCTTCTCGACCGCGGGCAGTCCCTGCTCTGCCTCCAGCGGCTTCCCTTCCTCGGCCTCGCGGGATTCCTTGTAAAGCTTCTGGTAGCCGTCGAACTTGACGACGCTGCCGGTGGCTCTGAACAGGAATCGGTCGAAATCGAAGTCGATGGTGGTCGTATCGAAGACCGCCGGCGTCATCTGTGATGCCATGAAGCGCTGCCAGATCAGCTCGTACAGCTTGTACTGATCTTCCTTGAGATACCTGCGAATAAGGTCCGGCCGCCGCGTCGGATCAGTGGGGCGGATCGCTTCGTGGGCGTCCTGCGCATTCTTCGATTTGCCGTCGGCGTAGAGACGCGGGGCGTCGGGCATATACTCCTGACCGTACATCATCTTGATCCAGTCCCGCGCCTGCTCCGCAGCCGACGCGGCAACGCGGGTCGAGTCGGTACGCATGTAGGTGATGAGACCTACGGGTCCATCCTCGCCGACATCGATGCCTTCGTAGAGGTCCTGCGCCAGGCGCATGGTTCTCTTGGAGCCAAACCCGAGCTTCTTGGCGGCGTCCTGCTGCAGCGTGCTGGTGGTGAACGGCGCGGCGGGATTCTTTCTCCGCTCGCGACGCTTGATCTCGGTGACCTGGAACATCTTCCGCGGCTTGAGCGCGGCGAGAATGTCGTTCGCCTCTTTCTCATTGCTGATGACCGGCTTCTTGCCGTCGAGCAGATGCAGCTTGGCGGTGAACTGCTGCCCGTTTTCCTCGAGCAACGCTTCCACCGTCCAGTATTCGACGGCCTTGAACGCGCGTATCTCGCGCTCGCGCTCGACGAGCAGGCGTAGCGCTACGGTCTGAACTCGCCCAGCCGAAATGCCCTTTTTTACGGTCTTCCAGAGGACGGGGCTGGCCTTGTAGCCGACCAGCCGATCCAGTACGCGGCGGGCCTGCTGGGCGTCGACTTTGCGCTCGTCGATTTCGCCGGCGTTCTGGATCGCCGCTTGAACGGCATCGCGGGTGATCTCGTGGAACAGCACGCGTTTCACAGGCGCGCCGTTCTTCGATTTGATCTGCTGCGCGACGTGCCAGGCGATTGCCTCGCCTTCGCGGTCAGGGTCGGTCGCGAGGAAGATCGCGCGCGAGTCACGCGCGGCGCTCTTCAGCTCCGCGACCGTTTTCTCTTTGCCCGGGATCGTCACGTACTCCGGCTGGAAGCCGTTATCGATGTCGATGCCCATCTTTTTCTCGGGCAGATCGCGGACATGACCGACCGTCGCGCGCACTCGATATGCGCGCCCGAGATACTTACCGATGGTCTTCGCCTTGGCGGGCGATTCGACGATTACGAGCGAAGTCGAGCCGGCCTCGTGGTGATGATCACCATCGAGCTCCTCGATCGCCTTCTTCTTTGTTTTGATCGTGCTAGCCCTACCCGCCTTTTTCGCCACACGAGGCGTAGCCTTTCGCGTCGCGCGAGTGCCCTTGGGCACCGGTGGGTTGGTCTTGGATTTCGCCATTTCTAGTGCACCGTAGTGTTGTCGCCGCTACCCGACGAGTCTTCCAGCCCAGTTCCTTCGAGCAGTCCGCGCAAATCGTCGAGCGCGATGCGTCCGTCGAACTGCATCAGCGCGCGTTCGATGATGTGCTCCAGCTCGAGCCCGTTTATGGCGCCCGAGCCGTTCAGCGACAGCAGATGACCCCACGCGTCGGGGGCAAAGCGCCCCCGCTCGTGCGGACCCATCACGCGAAAGGTTGGTTGGTTGGGAATACCGTCGGTCATGGCGTAAGCTTGTTATTTCATGGTCGAGCCGAGCTCGACCACCTTTGCTATAAGTTGTTGTCTTGCAAGGTGTTCCGTGTCTAACACGGCGTCAGCCGTCTCGTACAAAGTGTGCCTTTTCTGATAAAGCTCCCGGAGTGCGACCACCGGGTCCCGCCCCGCCAGCAGCGGACGGGTTTCCACCCGGCGCAATCTACGCGCGACTGCCTCGGGTGACGCTCTAAGGTATATGATACGTCCAACCGAACGCAAAAGTTCGACGGACTTTTCTTGAGTTATCCAGCCGCCGCCCGGCGAGAGCACCATTCCGCCGGTCCCGCTCAGCTCCTCCGTAAGCGCGAACTCCATCGATCGAAAGTAATCCTCTCCCTTCAGCCGAAAGATCTCGCGGACCTCCAGGCCCTCTCGTTTTTCGATCTCGCGATCAAAATCGAGAAACTGCCTGCCCAGATGGCGCGCCGCTGCCCTGCCGATCGTTGTCTTGCCAACTCCGGGAAGCCCGACGAGGATCAGATGCGGTGCAGACGTCTTACCGCCCCTTTCTGTCACTCAGAGACGATATGTAGCCGTCGTAATTGCGACGCGTCTCCGATAGCGAGTCGCCACCGAACTTCTCCAGCAGCGCCTGCGCTATCACGAATGCTGTCATTGCCTCGGCAATCACACCCATCGCTGGAACGGCCGTGACATCACTTCTTTCCGCGACCGCCTGCGCCGGTTCCCGTGTCTTCATCTCGATCGTGCCGAGCGGTCGCATCAGCGTGCTGATCGGCTTCATCGACGCACGCAGGATGATTTGCTCGCCGTTGCTGATGCCGCCCTCCAGTCCACCGGCGCGATTGGTTCGCCGGCGCACTCGTCCTGCGCGCACATTCTCTTCGTCGGCGTCGATCTCGTCGTGAACGTCGGATCCCTGACGGCGCGCGCTCTCGACGCCGAGGCCGATCTCCACCGCTTTGACGGCGGGAATCGACATGATCGCGGCGGCGAGCCTGGCGTCGAGCTTCCGATCCCATGAAATGTGGGACCCCAGTCCAACGGGCACTCCGTCGCACACCACCTCGGCGACTCCACCGAGAGTGTTGCCGTCGGTTTTCGCGGCATCGATGCGCGCTATCATCTCCTTTTCGGCGTCGGGATCCAGCGTGCGTAGCTGCGATTCGTCGGCGGAGGCGTTGATGTAGCGAGGCATTGTAGTCGGTCGTTTGGCATCAATGCCACCCAGGTGTACGACGTGGCTGCCCAGTGTGATCCCGAATTCGCGGAGAAATCGTTTGCAGATGGCTCCGGCGGCGACGCGAGCGGTAGTCTCCCGGGCCGATGCGCGCTCCAATACATCACGCGCGTCGTCGCGGTCGTATTTGAGCATCCCCGACAGATCGACGTGTCCGGGGCGCGGGCGGGTCACCTGCCGCTTTCGCTCGGGATCGCCCTCGCGCGGGGCGGGATCCATTATCTCCTGCCAATTCTTCCAGTCACGATTCTGGATCAGCATGGCAATGGGCGAGCCGAGCGTCTCGCCCGCCCGAACGCCGGAGACGAACTCGACGTGATCCGACTCGATCTTCATGCGCCTGCCGCGCCCGTAACCCTGCTGGCGCCGCGCCAGCTCGACATCGACATCGGCCGCGACAAGGGGAAGTCCGGCGACCATCCCCTCGAGAATGGAGACGAGCGCGAATCCGTGGGACTCGCCGGCAGTGGTGAAGCGAAGCATGAGCACAAAAAAGAACCAGCGCGTGCTTCGATTACAACCCCTTACGACACGAAGGCTGCCTGGTTGCGGCGGCGGCCTTCGCGCTTTTCTCTATGGCGCGACGTGCTACGGTCCGGGCTGGATGGCCCCGAACAGCTTGGCGACATCGAAACGGACCGGATCGATTTCATAGTAGCGATTGTCGATGAAGCGACCCGTCGTCGGGAAGTACGGCGGCGGGTTCGACACCGCGCAGTGATCGTAGGCGTAGCGCTTGACGTAACCCTGACCGCCCGTCAATCCGACAGGCCCTCTGCTCTCCTGAATCAGTCCGCCCGAGAGATAGAGGCATCCCCGCGCGCTGGGATTTCCTTCGCACCCGTTGGCATTGGTCGGGCCCTGATCGTAATTCTCGGCGCCGAACGATGTGTTGATTGCCATCATGACGCCGTGAACGTAGACGTCCTTCGTGTCGTCGAAGTTCTTCCACAGTTGGGGCCCGGTGGGCTGAATGAGCTCGGGACCGAGAATCGAGTTGTCAGCGATGGTGATGTTCTGGGCGGCGATGATGCCGAGCATATCCGCGCACTTGCCGGTCGATGGATCGGTTGCATATCGAAGGTCGTCGAGGACGATGACGTTGGCCGTCGAATAGATCGTGATACGTCCGCGCAGGACGCCGCTGACGCCGATCGTTCCGTTGAAGGCAACCACGCCCTTGGTGCCGGGGTTCAAGCCGCGGTAGAGCGGGAAGAGGTACTGCGCGTCGGCGCGGCGCGCCGCGACGCGCGGATCCACAGGGCCCGGCCACTGCAGCCAACGGCCCTTCGCGCCGTTCCCAGGCGTGAAAGTCGTCTCGTCACCGCCGATCTGTGCGTTGCGTTCGATTGCCACGAGGTGGGGATCACCGCCCAGATAGCAGCGCGCGGTGGACTTCGCCATGATGTCGCCGATGGACGCATTGCTGGTGTCGGTCGCCTGCTGGGCGGTCATGCCACCCGCCTGGAGCAGCGCCCTGAACCACGGTTGGCTGTGCACGGATGCCGGGAAGAACTTCTTCGGCTGTCCCGGGACGGTCCTGTAGAACGCCCCGCAATTGTTGGTAGTGGCCTTGTTGTTGGTCCAGTCGCCACGAAGCCAGTTGTCCTCCCCCGCGTTCGCGACGTACACCTTGAGGAATCCTTCGTCGACACCGGTGGAGTCGGGCGGCCCGCCGAGGTCGATCGCGACGAACTCCACCCGCGCCAGCACACCAGCGGCAGCAGCGTTATTCGGGGTGGCAAAATTGGTGTTGCCGGATGCCGCGTATCCCGACAGCTTGCTCAGGCTGGTGTTGCTCGGAAGCTTGATGGCGGGCTGATTCTCGTTGTAGCCCCTCGAAAACGTGCCGTACGATTTGCCGGATATCGTCTTCGCCGTGCCGATTTCGTTGTGGAACCAGGCGCCGCTGGAGGCGATGCTGATGTTGTCGTTGGACCACACCGGGCCCCACAGATTGTCGCCGTTGGCGAAGTAGATGGTGTTGCCGTTGTTCGTCTCGCGATTCGACCAGTAGGCGTAACGCGCAAAGCTCTCCTGAGTGAGTTCCAGCCGGCGAACGAAGCGGGCTCCTTGCGCGTCGCGCGCCTCGGCGACCACGCTGGCGAAGCGGCCAAACTGGCCGCTCGTCGAGCCGCTGGGGCCCGTGTACAGGTTCACCGTCACTCCCGGCAACGGCGCTCCGTCGGCCCCGAGCACCGGCTGTCCGGCGAGGATCGTGACGTACGACGTATCGGGCAGAACCAGCGGGTCGGTGTTCAGCCGGCTCTTCCCGATGGCGAGAGCAGCCTCGGCGCCATACTTGAACTCGCGCTCGCGATCCTGCGAAGTACTGATCAGACCTGCATTGCCGGAGAGATAGACGGCCGAAGCGGCCAGGGCTGCCATTCCCAGCGTGAGGATGATGATGGTGAGAAGGGCAAAGCCGCGGCGATCGCGCGCCGGCGAACCTGCCTCTGGAATATTTGGAGTGGGCCTATTGATCGACATGTTGGTCTCCGTTCACGGTACGATGACAAGCGGACTCGACAACAGGGCCGACGACTGGCCGCCGCAGTCCCTCGCGGCGACTCCGTAGACCCATCGATCGCCGCTCGCTACCTGCGTATCGGTAAATGAGTAGGTGGCCGATCCTGAGGGCACGCTGACCAGGGGCTCGGCGAACGCCGGATCGGTGTCCTTCCGGCGATAGATGGAGTACTGCTCGACGTCCTTCTCTCCAGAAGCCTGATCGACGGATGAATTCCACCTGATCGTGACGGCGGTCGACGGCACGATCACCGTCGTCGGAGTAATCACCGAGGCAAAGATTGGCGGATCGCCGCACGTCGCGAAGTGAAGCAGGCCGGCATTCATGATTCTGACCCCGGTCTCGACCGGACGCACCATCTTCTTGCCGCTGCGATCGGTGTAGACGCCGGTCAGTCGCACGCGTACGACTCTGATACTGTCGCTAAGCGCCGACTTGGCGCTGTCTCCCTTCGAGTTGTGGATCGGAGCGAAGTGATAAAGAGGCAGGCTCGCCTGCGGGATCTCGATCAACTGGCCGAGCGTGTCCGCCTTGAAGTAGCGAAACACCGGCTCGTTGGGAGGAAGACTGAGCGCCTTCGCCACGAGCGTTGGGGGCAGCTCGTTCACCCGCCGGTAAAGCGCGTAGGTGCCGTTGGCCGCCGGATCGGGATCAGGAGCTACCCAGAAGGAGATTGTTTCCGCCGCACTCGGGGCGCCGGCTGCCTGATAGTAGTTGGAGTCCGGATAGACTTTACCGGTGATGGGGAGGGCAACTTTGGTGGAAGTGCGCATCGAGACTACGCCGAGCGCATCAGCGTCGGGATCGAAGTAAGCCGCTGCCGCGTCACTCTGCACCCGGCTGACGAGATCCACGTTGAAGGTGATCGCGTTGGGCGCTGCCTGAACTATGAGCGGCTGCGGATCGACGACCCCGATGCCGGCCACGCGCAGCTCACGATCGATCATCGAGACGCCGTAGCGGGCGTTCTGCCTGGCGTCATCGCGCCCGGAGACGTTGCCGAAGGCCTGGACCTGGGTGCGAAAGAATGGAACAGTGAGAGCCAGCGTGACGCCGATCAGCGTCATGGCTACCACCAGCTCGAGAAGAGAAAACCCGAAGCGGCGGCGGTGAGTATTGATGGTCGATTCCATATAAGCCTCACTAGAAGACGCTGATGACCGTTGATTTCTTGGCCGGGATCTTCAACGCCGGATTGGTCACGATGACGGTGACGGTTTTGTAGTCGTAGACGGAGGGTGGCAGGCCGCCGGTATGTGTGACCAGTGTCTGCCGCTTGAAGCCGGGGTGATTGGCGATCACAGCCTCGGACTTGGCATAGTTCGTCTCGATTGTCGCGTATTTGAGCGCGCCCTTCACTTCCTCGAGGCGATCAGCCACCAGCTCGTTCGCTTCGCCCCGCAAAGCGGTGTTCCCGGTGACGGTGGCAAACCGCGCCACGAAAGCTCCCATCGAGAGGAGTGCGCCGGAGAGCAGTGTGATGGCGATGATGACTTCGATGAGCGTCATGCCGCGCCGTGAGGCGCCCCCAATGTGTCCGTCGCGGGGTGTCATGCTCCACCTCTCATCCAGAGGCCCGTCCGATAGCTGTAGTAGTCGACGTGACCCGTCGACTGCGTAACGGCGAGGGCTTTGAAATCCGTGGGGTCAGGTCTGGTGGAGGTTATGTAGACCTGGAGATCGGTGCTCGCCGCGCCATCGCGGTGGAAGGTGATCGTCGGCCAGCCGTTGGTGCCTGGCTTGAGCTTGCTGCCCGCTACTGCTGATAACGGATTGGCGCCGATCGGTCGAGGTGGAGTCGCGAATCGAACACCGTCTTCCAGAGGTCGCCACATCTGCTTTTCGTCGGCGTCGGCGACTCCATTGTTATTCTTGTCGTCGACGCTGACGATTCGGTTCCCTGCCAGATCGAAGCTTACGTATACGTCATGCTGTCGTTGCACCGCGAAACGGGCTGCTTGCTGAAGCGCTGACTGGGACTGTCTTACTCCGGCGTCAACGCGGAACTGGTGAAGATTGACCCGGGGCAAAGCTACCGCCGCCAGGATCGAGATTACCGTGACCGTTATAAGGAGCTCGAAGATCGTGAAGCCGTAATCATCGGGCGTCAGGTTCCGTCGAAATGCGTCGTTCATAAAGCCCTCGGGGTTGAGGTGAACAGTTCCCCGCTCATTAAGGCGACGCCTCTTTACAATTTCAGGTCACAGTGCAACGGTTTGTTACAGCCACTCACACGTTCGATCGCGTTATCCGCGGTCTACGGTGGCATGACAATTTTCCCCCGAGGCTTCCAGTAGCAGAGAAATTCACTCGCGATCAGATCCCGAACAAAAAAAACCCGGCCACCTGGCCGGGTTTTTTTCGGAAACTCTTTCTCTTTGTTACGGACAGGTCGTCGTGAAGGTGTTGGGCAGCTGCGCGATCACAACTCCGCGCGCCGTCGCTCCCACCAGCACCAGCTGGCCGTTGGGCCGCAGCGCCGCGGTGATCGGACCGATAATCGGGTCCTTGATCGGAATCGTGCCCACCCTGAGGTAGCAATTGGTGTCGTAGATCTCGATCAGGGGTTCTGACGACGCCGCGAAAGCCAGTCGCGTGTTGAGCGGGAAGGAGAAATTCCCGGTGTTTTGCGGATGGAAATCGAGGCCCGCGTTGGTGTTCGTGGTCTGGAAAATTCCCAGCAGGCGGAGCGCCGGATTCAACACGTAGGTGGAGTCGGCACGGATCGCCGACAGTCCGCCGTCGAAGTTGATGGCCACTCCGAACATTCTCGCCGACGTGTTGGCGATAAAGTCGGTGACGTCCTGTGGCGGTGAAACACCGGCGTCGATCCACCAGAAGTTCGGATTGTAGCCTCTGTCCGCGTCGAACATCATCGCGCGGCTGTTGATGACGCTTCCGCCCTCTCCGAATACGGACCGGCGGAAATTCCCCGAGCTGCGCACGAAGGTGGTATCGCGGAACGCCAGCCTGTCAATCGAGATAACCGTCGACTGAAGCGTCAAGGGATCGATGAAAGGAACCAGCGTTGCCTGACCTACTCCGTCGGCATCGTAGCGTATGATCTCGAGAGTATCCCCGCGCGCGCCCGATTGCCCAATCGCCTGCTCGTAGAAGAAGTGGGACGTTGTCGAGTCCGAATGGCCTGCGGCGGTGACTCCCTTGGTGAGATTTTCCCAGCGGAGACTACCGCGCAAGTCGCTGAACGGCGCGGACTGGCCCGGGGTGGGCGTGGTCGAATACGTCAGGATTGTCTCGGTGCAAACCCCACCCACCTGGTGACAGGTCGCGCCGATGAATTGGGGACGATCGCTGAAGTCGTACTTGGTGCGGACGCGAATCGGCTGCCCACTCGTCGCCGAGGTCGTTGTCGTAATCGAGAAGACGATGATGTTCGGCAGCATGTAGCGGAATACTTCGAGACCGCTGCCACTGGCGCCTGCGTTGAGGTCGACATAACTGATCTGAGTGCCGCCTGAGTTGGCGACGAGCAGGGTGTCGCCCTTCGTTCCGTTGCGGTCGCGTGGCCAGGCCGTGATGCCCCACGGGCGAGAGCCCACGATCACGGGCGCCTTGAACGACGAGTCGGCCAGATTGAAGACTTCGACCTGATTTCTGGTGATGTTCGTGAGATACAGGCGATCCTTGCCGGCGTGATACAGTGCGTCCGCAACCTGTCCGCCGAAGGGCAGGACGCGAGTGACGCCCGCTACGACCGTAACTGTATCGATTCGATCGAGACCGCTGGCCAGCTTGGCGTACGCTCTCACCCCGTTCGAGTTGCGCGCGAAAACCTGGATATACGCGGTCGTCGGGAAATTCGTGTACGGCAATCTCAATTTGAATGTGTGTGGCTCGAACGTGAGCTGACCACTCGAGACGAACGTCGCGGAGTCGTCGATGGCGCCTCCAGGCGTGCTTCTCACCTCGTATCCGAGCTGACTGATACCACTCGGATCATCGGCTTCGACGTGCACCGTATCGCTCACTTCAACACGTCTGACGTGACCACAGGCGTTATCGAAAGCGGAGTTGCCGACGCAGTACAGATTCACTACAGGGACAGAGTTGATCTGGGCCGCGGTCTGGACGTTGATCGTAATGCTCGGACCAACCGCGCGTTGTCCCAGCGAGTCACGGAGGAACGGGGTGATTGTGAGCGTACCCGGGGTCGCGGTGGCCGGAATCGCGATCGTATCCTGCATCGTCGTCGAATCGAGCATCGGACTCGCAAAAAGCACCGAGTCGTTGCGGACTACCGGGCCGGTTGAAGTAAGACCGAGGGACAACACCTTCGTCGCCGCCTTACCCATGACTGTTACGAGGATAGACTTGCCGACGACAGCGGAGCTTCCCGAGAAGGGGCTCAGCACCTGAACCTGCGGCGGCGGAAGATTGCCCGTCGCCATGATGAGGGTATCGACACCGGAGCTGTTGCCCGCGCCATCGATTGCTGTCGCGGTGATCGTGACCGGCGTGCCCGGCGGTACCGTACGGCTTGCAAAGAGCGTGAAGGGCAGCGTGATGTCGGTGACAGCGCTGGTAAACACGGTGTCAAAAACGAATCCAACCGCGCCGATCGCCTGAACGTGAATTGTCTTCAGCCCAAGGTTGTCCTTCGCCTGGGTCGTAAACGCGATTACAGTGTCGGGTCGTCCACCGAGACCGGTGAGCGTAAGCGTGGGCGGAACCCGGTCCCGCTGAGGATCGATCGACGTCGACTCATTGCACGCCGCGACTCCGAGTGAGACCGATACCGCGACCGCGGCTACTAGCAGGCCGCGGCGCAGAACGCCGAAAGGAACTTTATGCATGCGAGTCACCTTTAACGGGTGGCTGGTGGCATCGGGTTCGACGAAGCGCCAGGGATCGGCGCGCCGTCGTCGATGATGTGGGGTGTGACGAGTATGAGAAGGTCACGCTTTTCGTCGTCGGTGCGAGTCTCGCCGAACAATCTGCCGATGATCGGCAGGTCGACGAGGATCGGAATTCCCGACTTGGACTGCGTGGTCTGGGTGACAGTGAGGCCGCCGATCACCGCGGTCTCTCCGTCCGCTACGAGAAGCTGGGTGTCGCCGGCCTGCTTGCCGAAGATGAAGCCGACGTCGGATGAAGCGAGCTGGGCATCGGAGTTCTCCGCGTGCAGAAGCAGCAGGATCTGTCTGTTGTTCGTGATGTGCGGCGTTACAGTCAGGATGATACCGACCTGCTTCATCTGGACCGTCGCGCGAGGCTGCTGACCCGGAGCGGTACCGCCAGAGATGTTGGCCGTGTTGGCGTCCAGCACTCGGATGGGGATTTCCTGTCCGACCTGGATCGATGCCTGTCTGTTGTCGAGCGTCACGATGCTCGGCTCGGCCTGAAGATCGGCGAGGCGAACTTCCTGCAACGCGTCGAGGAAGCTGGTGAGCTGGAACTTGCCGATCGCGGTCGAGAACACGACGCTGAGCGCCGGGTTCACGACTCTGGCGTTGGCGTTGGCGATCGCCGAGAGCGCGTTTCCGCCGAGCAGAATTCTGTCGCCCTGGAACGGCGTGCCGCCGCCAAGCGCGTCGGGAACTCCGTCGCCGTTGGTATCGATCGGTTTGAGCGTCGAAGGATCCGGGCGCTTGACCAGCTGACTGAAGAACTGATCGGTGCCCGTGCCGAGGTCGTACGAGAGCCCGATATCCTCAATGTTGCTTCTGTTGACGAAGATGATCTTCGCCTTGATGCCGACCTGCGGTGTGCGAACGTCGAGATTGCGCACGTACTGCAGGACCTCGGCGAGGCGTGAAGCCGTCTCCGTGATGATTAGCGTGTTGGTGGTGCTGTCTGCCGCGACGAGGCCGCGGGCGACGCAGTTCGGGCGCTGATTGTTCTGCGAGACGTTGCCGCTCGAAGGAATCTGAGCGTTGCCGAGACAGTCTTTCTGAAGCAGCTGCTGCACGGTCGGCACGAGGTTTGTCGCCCGGGCGTAGTTGATCGAGACGAGCTGTGTCTGCAGCGGCTCAGACGCCTGACGGTTCAGGATGTTAGTGTAGCTATCGACAGTGATGATGCCGGAGATCGGATCTTCCGAAGCCGCCAGACCCTGACCCTGGAGGATCGCGCGTAGCGCGACATCCCACGGCTGGTTCTTGACTTCGGCGGTGATCGTTCCGGTGACGTCCTTGCCGACGACGATGGTGCGACCGGAGAACACCGCGAACGACGCAATCACGTCGCGAATGTCGGTGTCCTGGAACGTCACGGTGATCGGAGGCTGCTGCGACTGTTGTGTGGCTATGAACAGTCCCGATGGCTTGCCGTAGGTCCTCGCCGCCCGGGTCTCTGGCTCCAACGCAACTGGAGCCGCGTAATCGTCCCCAGTGTCCGTCGCCGCCGCTGTTTCGACGCGCGCGACGACTCTGGGTTCCGGAGCAGTGTAAGCGGGCTTCGTTGCCGGCGGCTTCCAGGCCGCCCTCGTCGCGGGAACCGCGGTGCTGGTGACGTCTGTCGTCGTCGAAACTGGACGAACCAGGGTCGGTGCGGGTGCAGCCGAGAAGGTACGAGCCGGCGTCGGAGCCGGGGCGGCTGCATAACTGTGTGCCGACGACGAGGACCAGGAGCTGTAATCGGCAGTCTTGCCGCCGGTCACTGAAATCCGGACCTCACCGTTATTGCGCTTCACTTCATACGGGTGCTTTTCATCCAGTTCGATGACGACGCGGACGATGTTGGGACGGTACTGCGCGTAGCGAATATTGGTTATGCCGCCGCGCGATACCTTGTCGTACGTCCGGTATCGCATGTCCAGTGTGGCTCCTTTCAGATCGACAACCACCCGGGCGGGCGCGTCGAGCGTGAAATCCTGCGCTTCGACGGCAGCGTTGACCCCGATCACCACTTCAGTCTTCCCTGAGGACGGGACAACACTGAGTGAGTGAACGGTTGCGGCCGACGAGGGCAGAAACAGGAGCGCTGCCGCTGGCAGCGCTTTCAGCAAGCTCATTGACGTTGCCTCATTTTGGTCGAATCGGGCGGTGCTATCGGCAGAAGCTCCTGACGACTGTAACCGAACTCTTCGATTGTGAAAATCACTGCCTTCGGCTGGATGGCCGCGACACGCATTCTGCCAAGAGTCTGGCCAACCCTTACCCTGTACTGATCCTTAGACGTGACATCGCGCAAAACCGCAACAGAGTTTTGACCCCTTGGATCGTAAGCCACACCAACCAGCTTGAGGTCCGTGAGCAGAGGCTTCAGATCAGATGTCGTGAGCAGCGACACGAATGGATCGCGCCGGCCGCCTCCCTCGTATTGAAAGATTTCTCTCGAGATTAGAACTCGACTGGCGGTGTCCTTGACTGGATTCGGCACCACTGCCGCGGTCGTCGTGGGCCCCTTCCGGGAGAGCGTTTCCTCGTTGGAAGCCGCGCGAGCGGGTGCCTGGGCCTCCATTCGAGTCGCAACACCCAGCGAGCAGGCCGACGCCACGATCATCAGGGCAAAACGATTCATCGTTTCACCTCGGTGGGTAGGAATGGGGTGGTGCGCGCAACGTAGGTTTGCACGAGAAACTGCGTATCCAGCGGCGTTTCTCCCTTCTTCACGCGAGCCTTTGTCTTGTCGGTGATGTTGTGAGGATTCGCCTGCAGCGTTACGGGCGCGATGATTCGGTTCAGCGAGCCGACGTTGCTGAGGAATTCTCCGATCGCATGGTAGCCGCCGATCACCGCCAGCTTGTATCGGTACGTGTCGAACTGCTCGCCGGGCAAAACCGGCATCGGCTCGACCGCGGACAAATCCAAACCGACTCTGCGAGCCGCGGTGGATATATCCTCGAGAAGCGCCGGAACTTCGTTGCTCCTCGGGACCAGCTGACGCATCACTTTGAGATCGATCTCGTACTCCCTTGCCTGCCGCGTCAGACGCTGGACACTTCCCTGCGCGATAGATGCCCGCGCGCGCTGATTGGAGAGATCGAGCGAGTCGACATGCGCTGCGGTCGTCGCCAGCTCGACGCTCTTAGGACGGTAAAGGAAGTACCAGTACGCGCCCACGAGGAGCAACGCGGCCACGGCAAGTCCGGCCAGCTGCTGCTCTCGCCTGGTCATGTTAGCGCCGATAGCCATCTTATTGCACCGGTTGGGTTACAAGTGGAACCGTCTTGACGACAAACGGAGGCGGTGTCTGAGTCTGCGCTTCCAGAAGGAATTGCGTGACCTCCTTGCCGTCGGACATCACCAGCTCGGAGCGACTCAATTGAACGTTCTGGATGAACGGAGACGCCTCGAGCGACTTCATGAATCTGGTTAGCGCCTGAATGTCGACAGTCTGCCCCAGAATTCTGAAGCTTATCTCCTTTGACGCGGCAATTGTCGAATCACTACGCGCGTTTCTCGCGCGTGCTCGGTCGGCCGCGGTCACCCTCTTCTTTCCCGCTGTATCGCCCGGGGCAGCTGCAGCTGGTGCCGCGGAATCGGGCACGGCTGCGCTGCGTGGAGCGCTCGTTTGCGAGATCGACGTCAGCCATGTGTACTGCGGCAGTGCGTTACTGATTTCGTACATCAAATGCGACCACGTGTACCGCATGTCGTCGATCGATTTGATAATCGCGATCTGGCGATAGAGGGAATCGCGCGCCGCCTCGGCCCTCGCCGTTGCGGCAAGCACGGCACTGAATCGCGACGAGTCCTGGACGGCCTTCGTCTCGCGCGCATTCAACGAACTCGCCTGCGCAGCCTGGTGGATGAACATGAACGAGATGAGGGCACCCGATAGCGCGACAGACCCGACCGCTCCGAGCATGTACTTGTCAGAGACTTTCTGGGTGATTCCCGCGAACCACCGACCGGGGTGGAACGCCAGCCTCAGGCCCGTACCCGTGACGGCCTTGGCGCGCTTTTTCTTCTTGCCGTCCCCCGGGAGAAGATTGATTTCGATCATCGTTTAGCTCGGGAGTCAGTTCTTACGCAGGGCAAGACCAATGGAGAGCATCAGAAGCGGTGCCACCTCATCGGTCACGAGCGATTCCAGCGCTCCGTCGCGCACTGACATCATGGCGAGCGGATTCGCCATTTCCACCGGCTTTCTGAGTCGCTGTCCAAGCGATTCCGTAAGGCCGGGTGTGCGTGAGCCACCGCCGCAGGTGTAGACCGTCTTTATCTGGCCGTCGCCTTTAAGCGATGTCGAAAGGAAGGCAATCGCGCGCTCGAGGCCGGTAGCGATCTCTTCGGTGCGCGCGGCGATCACCGAATCCAGCTGCGGTGATCGGTCATAGCCTCTAATGAGAGCTTCGGCGTCGGCGGCGGACAGCCCGTGCTCGCGCTGAAGATCTTCACGGAGACGACGCGTTCCCACCGGCAGATCGCGGGTGAGAATCGGGACACCGTCGTCGAGAATGTTGATGTTGGTTACTTCGTGGCCGATGTTGACGAGGCCAACCGCACCGCTCATGGCAGCGGGATAGTTGACTTCGAAGGCGTTGTGAAGGGCAAAGGCGTCCACGTCCATCGAGCTCGGCGTGATGCCGGCTTCGGCGAGAATACGTAGCTTGGCCTCGACCAGGTCGCGCTTGGCTGCGACGAGAAGAACGCTCATTTCGTCCCTGCTGCCGCCATCGTCTTCGAGGATCTGGAAATCGAGCTCGACTGAATCGACGTCCGGCACGTGCTGCTCGGCTTCCCAGCGCATAAGCTCGCGGGCCTGCTGCTCCTTCACGCGCTCCGTCTTGATGCGCTTGATGATCACGTCGCGACCGCCGACCGCGGCTACCACCGCCTTGGTGTTGGCGTCTACGGCCTCGATGGTGGTGCGAATGACGTCCGAGACGAGGTGCGGATCCATGACTTCGCCTTCCACGATGGCATCATCGGGAAGCGGAGTGATCGCAACCTTGACCAGTTCCGGTGTTGACTTCGAGTGATCGACTACGGCGACCTTGACCAGGCCTGATCCGATGTCGAGCCCTACGGTAGTCTTGTTCCGGCCAAATAACCCCATCGCGGCCCTTTCTCTAAAAAAGAAGCGGGTTTTGCTCGGGCGCGCGCCATCCTGCTAATGTCTAGAGGCGTGACTACCCAAGAGCCCTGTATGCCTGCGTTTGCGTGGAGACCAACCGAGTGGCACTGCTGCCTCCTTAGTCCGTCACCAGTCGTTCGAACAAGACACGATTCAATTGGCGGGAAAGTAACGATGGGCTACCATGGTCTCAGAAAAGCTCCGACCACCATCGTTCGGGCAGTCGGTCGACTACAATCGAACCGTTTGGACCGATGCGCACGCTGACCAGGACGCCGATCCGGCGAGTCGCGATCAATCCAGACGGGACGCGACCCGCATCGGCAACAATCGAGTAGATCGTCGAGTCGAGCCGGGTGACGGTGAGGGCGACCGGCGTCCCGGACGCATCGATCACCCACGAGCGGGCGCCCTCGACGCCGATGAGATCAACTGGAGTGCCCGCCCAACTGCGGATCACCTGCTCGATCGCCGTCTCGGCGCCCGAGAGCGCCACCTCCTTTGCCGACGAAACGGCGCCGATTCGTGTCTCTTCCATTGCGGCGAAGAAGACGCTGGCCATCAGGGCGGCAATCAGCATGACGGAAAGGAGCGCTGCCGCGAGCGCGAACCCTTTCCGCTGCCCCCGCTCGGCCCGGTTGGCGCACCCCGACGCTCGACAACCCGCCTTCACGGCAACCGGTTCCTGACTGCAATCGCAATCGTTGCTGAATCGGCCGGCCTGAACCTGCGGCTCTCGATCGACAGCTGCTGCCTGCTCTCGGCGCGCGCCGTGACATCCACCCGCGCCAGGTCCAGCGGTGATGAGGACGCCTCGAGACGACTCCCCTCACCGTCGAAGTATTCGAAAAGCAGGCCGGTGACGGTTGGATCCCTGCTGTAACTCCGGTACGGTCCGCTCAATGGTTGTACCGCCCCACACGACGACGCCCCAATCGCGTTACAGCGCCGGTAGCCGAGGTACCACTCGCCGTCGGACCCGCGATAAAGACTGTATCGCCCACGCCTGACGAATCGAACCGGCGCGCCAGGATGGATCTCGGGGCTCAACGGAGCGGCCAGTGTGACCTGAAAACCCGCCGAGGCGCCCGCACCGTTCTCGCGCGCGAACCCGGACGAGGCCGGGCAGGTGCCGGCAAGCGCACGCGACGAGAACGCGCCGATGCGGCGGCGCTCCCATGAACCGCCATCCCCCGCGGCCCGATAGATCAACGCCAGGTCGCCAGTGTCCGGCTCGGTAAGGAAGGCGGTGAGCGTGTTGCCGGAAGGCACCGCCGGAGGCAGGCCGATCTCCAGTGGAGAAAGTGTTTGGCAGACCACAGAGCTGCCGATCGACGCGTAGATCTCGATGGCGGAGTCGGCGAGCAGTCTTACCGTATCGGCGATAGTGATTCCACGCAGGTCACCAGCAAGAACTTCGAGGGCGTCACGGACTCCTTCGCGCGCATACAGCAGCTCGCTCGCGCCGCGGTAGAAGCGCTGCTGACGCACCAGCAACATCCCCATCGCTGCCCCGCTAACGCCCAGAATCGCCAGAACGACCGCGAGCTCGATGAGCGTAAAGGCGCCGCGGAAACGGTTCATGGACAGCCGATGACGGCGTGATAGGAGTCGGTACGTGATCCGGTACGGCTTTGGTAGGTGACCGATTCGTTTATCTCGACGCTGTTCGGGCTCGGCCGTGCGACGGTCCAATCAGATTGGACCTGGGGCAAGGTTTGACGGCCCGCTGTAGCTCCGCGACATCCGGCAGCGAGCACCTCGATCTGCGTTGCAGCGATCCTCGCTGCTCGCTCCCGCAGAGCATCCGTGTTCAGCGCCCGTCCGAGGATCGCGCTGGTGCTGGCGAGCGCGAGTCCACCAACAGCAAAGACAAGGAGCGCGACAATCAGCTCCACCAGCGTGTAACCCGCTCGAGTCTTCCTCCCCGTCGTCCGCACAGGGGCATGATGCCAAAGCGCTTCGCAGGTGCGTCACGGAAGCAGTGCCCGCGTAGCCGTTCACTTGCAGTTTCTGCTGTTCCCAAATGTCCGAGAACCCTCACCCCCCAAAAAAAACGGAGCGTCGAATGACGCTCCGTTTCTCAAGGCCAGGTTCAGCCTAATCAGGTGCAGGTAATCACACCACCGGTCATCGCGCAGTTCTTTGCAGACTGCGTGTGGGTCGCGGTCGCGTCCCATGAAGGCGG